>NZ_JBHZGO010000014.1:2776-50022 GCF_042747725.1 Coleofasciculus sp. H7-2 | reverse complement strand
AGAGTTAAGCATATAATTCCACAACCAACGAGTATTACCAAAACATTGAGCTAGATAGGATTCTTGCTCATCAGTGGGATAGACTCTGACTTTAACTGCTCTGTACATGGTTACTGAGCCTGTCGAAGTATGGTTCTGACCTTACCGTGTTTCTTAGTTTATGGTAACATATATTTAGACAGTTATATAAACAGAATATTTTGCTCGTTTCGTCGTTGTGGTCTTCCCGGTTCTCACTGCGCTCAAATGTGGTCAGACCACACTCCTCAACTCACGCGCAATTCATCTCAACACTGACCTGAGTACAGGTACAGTGTGAGCCTTCTCGCTGTATAAGGTAAGTTAATCATGAACTATCCCGTCGCTTTGCCCATTTTAGAGTCTAGTCAGGTTGGTGAAGCGCGACGGATAGCGATCGCTCTAGCACATCGTCTCGGCTTCAACGAAACTGAGCGGGGGCAGGTTGGTATTGTCGTCACTGAGATCGCCAATAACCTGGTTCTGCACGCTAAAGACGGTCTGCTGCTGTTACAAGCTTTAACCAAAAATGAGATCGCGGGTATAGAAATCCTAGCCTTGGATAAAGGGCCGGGAATCAGCAATCTCAGCCAGTGTCTGCGCGACGGCTTTTCTACAGCAGGGACTCCTGGAAATGGTTTGGGGGCAGTTAATCGGCTTTCTACTTTTTTCGAGATTCATTCTGTTCCAAAGGTGGGCACAGCTTTATTAAGCCACCTCTGGGCTAGCTCAATACCCGCAAAGCAATCGAACAACAATCTAGAGATTGGCGTAGTGTGCCTGCCGATGACAGGGGAGGAGGTGTCGGGTGATGCGTGGGCAATCGACCAACAGCCCGGTCGCAGTCTGCTATTAGTCGCGGATGGTTTGGGTCACGGCCCTCTAGCCGCCCAAGCGTCCATAGAAGCCGTGAGGATATTTCGAGATAATGTCTACAAAAGTCCCAAAGAGATTATTGAAGCGGCTCACGCGGCTCTCCGGAGTACTCGTGGAGCCGCTTTAGCGATCGCTGAAGTGGACTTTGAACGACTTGTCGTTCGTTTTGCCGGAGTTGGGAATATCGCTGGCTGCGTTTTTTCTCCCGAAGGAAGCTATAGCATGGTTTCCCACAACGGCACTGTCGGACATGAGGTTCGCAAAATTCAGGAATTTGTCTATCAGTGGCCCATCGGAGGGCTTTTGGTAATGCACTCCGATGGGTTAGGTACGCAGTGGCGTTTGGATCGCTATGCTGGTCTTATAACCAGGCATCCCAGCCTGATCGCTGGAGTTTTGTACCGCGATTTCAACCGAGGTCGCGATGACGTAACTGTGCTGGTTACTCGCCAAGAAAGCTGAAAAGCTTCAAGAGCAGAGGCTAATGAACAATAAATTAATTAGCTATTAGCCATTAGCAATTGACTAATGACCAATCTCCTCACCATAGAAATACGATTCGAGCAAGATGTCGTTATGACCCGTCAGCGGGCACGCCAGATTGCTCAAGCTTTGGGGTTTGACTCTCAAGATCGGACGCGCATTGCCACTGCTGTATCTGAAATTGCCCGCAACGCCTTCCTATATGCCAGTGGGGGTAAAGTTGAATTTCGGGTGGAAGGCGAATCGCCTCAGAGCTTGTTGATATGCATTCGTGACCAAGGGTCGGGCATCGCCAATCTGAAGACTATTCTGGATGGACAGTATAAATCAGAAACCGGAATGGGCTTAGGCATCATTGGCACCAAGCGGCTGATGGATCGGTTTCAGATCGAGTCTAAGCCAGGGCAAGGAACAGAAGTGCTGATGGGAAAAACCTTGCCGAAGCTGGCACCGATCTTGACAGCAAAGCGCTTGGGGCAGATTGTTGATGAGTTAGTCATGAGAGCGCCTCAAAATCCATTTGAGGAAATTCAGCAACAGAACCAAGAACTGCTTCGCACTCTAGCGGAACTAGAAAAGCGTCAAGCCGAATTGGCGCAGGTCAATCGCGAACTAGAGGATACCAATCGGGGTGTTGTGGCATTATATGCCGAGTTAGACGAGAAAGCAGTTTCTTTACAGCGAGCCAATGAACTCAAAACTCGCTTCCTCTCCAATATGAGCCATGAGTTTCGCACGCCGCTCAACTCGATTATGTCTCTCTCCAGACTGCTGCTAGATCGGATAGATGGTGAATTGACAGCCGATCAAGAAAAGCAAGTGACGTTTATCCGTCAATCGGCTGAAGGTCTTTCGGAGTTAGTGAACGACCTTTTAGACTTGGCAAAGGTCGAGGCGGGAAAAATTGTCGTTCATCCGAATGAGTTTGAAGTGAGCGAACTATTCGCTACTCTCAGAGGAATGCTGCGACCACTTCTTATTGATAATTCCTCAATTTCTCTGGTTTTTAAAGAACCTGTTGGCTTTCCCACGCTCCGCACTGATGAGGGCAAAGTTGCCCAAATTCTGAGAAATTTTATTTCTAATGCCTTAAAATATACCGAAAAAGGTGAAGTTCTCGTCAGAGCTGAACTAGATAGCAACACCGTCGTCTTCTCTGTGGCTGATACAGGTATCGGAATTGCACCTGAGGATACTGAGCGGATCTTTGAGGAATTTATTCAGGTGAATTCTCACCTTCAAAAGCGGGTTAAAGGAACAGGTTTAGGACTGCCTCTTTCGCGGAAGTTAGCCGAGTTGCTGGGAGGCGGTGTCTTCATCAAAAGCTCACCAGGGCTTGGTTCCACGTTTTTCGCCACCATACCACTCGTTTACAGGGGCGATCTAGAGGAGGCATTTGAAACGGATACTCTGCAGTTAGATGCGACTCGCTATCCGGTATTAGTTGTAGAAGATAACCCAGAGACGCTGTTCATTTACGAGAAGTATTTTGCGGGGTCAAGTTATCAGATTATCCCAGCGCGATCGCTCAAGCAAGTAAAACAAGCATTTCAAATGTTTAAGCCACGAGCTGTGCTATTAGACATCTTGCTTGAGGAGCAAAATACCTGGGATTTACTTTCTGAGATGAAAGCAAACTCTTCGACACGAGATATCCCGATCGTTGTTATCACCGTTGTTGACAACGAGAAGAAAGCTCTCGCCTTAGGCGCAGATGCCTTCTTTGTTAAACCAGTGGAACGATTATCGCTTCTCGAAAAACTCAATACTTTAGTTAAGCGAGAGCATTTGCAAAAAGTTTTGATTGTTGACGATGACCCAGTATCCCAGTATCTACTCAAGCAATATTTAGCCGATTGTACGGGTAGCAGCACCCGGAAAAATTGCTTTGATTTTAAGATAATTGAGGCAACTTTAGGGGGCGAAGGCATCCGTCACGCCCGCTTAGAAAATCCTGCTTGCATTTTTCTCGACCTAGTTATGCCAGATATGAGCGGGTTTGAGGTTTTAAAACAGCTAAAAGCCAATCCAGCTAGTAAAAATATTCCGGTAATTATTAATACTTCAAAGCTTCTTGAACCAGAGGAGCGCTCGGTACTTGTTGAAAGCACAGTAGCGATTCTCTCAAAAGAGAACCCATCGCGTGAAGTAGCGATCGCTCTTGTCCGGGAAGCACTCCTTTTAGCTGGGCTAGTCCTGGAAACTGGAGAGGAAGACCATGTCTGATAGCACCCCGATCACTATCTTGCACGTAGACGACAACGAAGCCAATCGCTATGTCGTCAATCGGATGCTTCGGAAAGCGGGGTTTGAGGTTCAAGAGGCTGCCACCGGCGAAATGGCTCTGCAATTGGTCGCACAGCAACCGCCAGACTTAATTATCCTTGACGTGCAGCTTCCTGATATTAATGGGTTTGAGGTTTGCCACCGGATCAAGGCAAACCCTGCTACTTCCTCTATTCCCGTACTGCATTTGTCTGCTAGTTTTGTCGAGAGTAAGGACAAGGTACAAGGGTTAGAGAGTGGTGCAGATGGTTACCTAGCCCAGCCGGTAGAGCCAATAGAGTTGCTCGCTACTGTGAAAGCTCTGCTCCGCATCCGAGAGGCTGAAGAGTCGGCGCTGGCAATGGCGAAGGAGTGGCAAACGACATTCGATGCCATGAGCGATGGTGTTTGTTTACTAGATCGCTGTGGCAGAATCTTGCGATCTAACAGGGCCATGACAAATCTTCTGAGAAAACCGTTCGGCGAGATCGACGGTTGCTTTTATCAGCAGCTGATGCAAGATACGCTGGGTTGCGTCGAGGTAACTCCCTTGATTCGTGTCCAGGAGACTCGTCGCCGCGAGAACGAGGAGCTACGGTGTGGTGAACGATGGTTGTCTGTAACCACAGATCCCGTGTTCAACGAGAGTGGAGTTTTCACGAGTGCCGTTTACATCGTCGCTGACATCACAGATCGCAAGTGGGGATCGGAAGCGCTGCGGGCAAGCGAAGAGCGGTTCCGCCTGTTGTTGGAGAATGTCAAAGACTACGCAATTTTCTTCCTCGACACAGACGGGCTTTTTATTCGTTGGAGCGTTGGGGCAGAGCGCATTTTAGGTTATCAGGAAGCCGAGATACTGGGTCAATCTGTCTCAATTATCTTTACACCTGAAGACATAGAGTGCGGTGCAGATAAGCAAGAACTGGAAACGGCAGTAACAGAAGGTCGTGCTGAGGATGAACGCTGGCACGTGCGTAAGGACGGCACCCGTTTCTGGGCAAGTGGGATGGTAACGCCCTTACGAGATGAGACTGGGCAGCTACGAGGCTTTGCCAAAATCATGCGCGACTTCACCGAACGCAAGCGAGCTGAAGACGAACGCAACCAGCTACTTGCCTCGGAACAGGAGGCACGCGCCGCTGCGGAGTCAGCGAACCGGATGAAGGACGAGTTTTTGGCAACTCTCTCCCACGAATTGCGATCGCCCCTCAATGCCATGCTGGGGTGGATTCAATTACTCAATACCCGCAAATTTGACGAGGCAACTACCGCGCGGGCGATGGAGACAATTGAGCGCAGTGCTAGGGCACAAGCACAGCTGGTGGAGGATTTGCTGGATGTTTCTCGCGTTATTCAGGGTAAGTTGCGCCTGAATGTCCGCCCGGTTGAGCTGGCTTCAGTCATTGCAGCAGCGCTTGATACCGCCCGTCCAGCGGCTGATGCTAAGGCGATTCAACTGCAAAGCGTACTCGATCCGGCGGCAGGGCCGGTTGCAGGTGACTCAGACCGCTTGCAACAGGTAATCTGGAATCTGTTATCCAATGCGATCAAGTTCACACCTAAAGAAGGACGTGTCCAAGTTCGCCTCGAACGAGTTAACTCCCATATTGAAATAACAGTAATCGATACAGGGGTTGGCATCAGCTCTGAGTTTGTGCCCTATGTTTTCGACCGCTTTCGTCAAGCTGATAGCTCGATTACCCGATCGTACAGCGGACTCGGTCTTGGTCTAGCGATTGTGCGCCACTTGGTGGAACTGCACGGTGGCACAGTTCGTGCAGAAAGTCAAGGTGAAGGGCAGGGAGCGACATTTATTCTCAAGCTTCCACTGATGCCTGTCCGCTTGGAGACAAGCCAGGAGAAACGGGTACACCCAACGGTGGGAAGCAAAGTGTCATTCGACCCACCGTCGCTAGATGGCTTACAGGTACTCGTCGTGGACGATGAAGCTGATTCCCGTGTGTTTATCACCACGGTACTCGAAGAGTGCGGAGCTTCTGTGCGTGCCGTTGCATCGGTTGAATCAGCAATTGAGGTAATCAAACTTCTTAAACCAGATGTTCTATTGAGCGATATTGGGATGCCAGAAGAGGATGGCTACACTTTGATCCGGAAAGTAAGGGCACTGTCGGTAGAGCAAGGAGGAGAGATTCCCGCTATTGCACTAACAGCATACGCTAGGGCTGAGGATAGGATGAGAGCGATCGCTGCCGGATTTCAGATGCACATCCCTAAACCTGTGGAGCCAGCCGAATTAGCGACCGTAGTGGCGAGTCTTGCTGGACGAACAGGAACTCATGAAGTGTGAAGTCAATGGCAGTCAGTTAATCACCTTTAAGTAAGTCCTTTAAGACTCGACTTTCTACATCGCAGCCCTATATTTGTTCCTTTACAGACAGGACTTACGCAAAGCTTATACATATTGCGTTTTTTCGGGTTCAATCTCCCTGTGGTTGCGGTGGCAGATGTGGTGATATTTGCGTAAGTCCTGAGCTAAAACTATTGGCATCGCTTGAGCCTATTGGCTATCTTATACTATAACCTCTAGTAAATTCAGGAGTTTTGTCATTAACCTATTCATGATTTATTAGTAGTCCTCATAGAATGATGTCTAAGAAGAATAATGAAACCCATTACAGAATTTTTATCGGAACTGCGCCGTCTTGAGATTAAGCTATGGATTGATGGAGAGCGTTTGCGGTACAGTGCTACCCCAGGAACTCTGACCCCAGATATGCTGGCGGAAATGCGATCGCGTAAATCAGAGATTTTAGCTTTTCTCCAGCAAGTTAATCCAGACGCCCCCACGTCCATTAAACCTGTTTCCAGAAACCAAGACTTACCTCTATGTTTTGCCCAACAACGAGTGTGGTTTCTCGATCGACTGGAAGGCAAAAGTCCTGCCTACAATATACCAATGGCACTGCGTTTGCAAGGTCAACTAAACGTTACTGCCCTAGAGCAAGCTTTAAAGTCGATCGTTGAGCGTCACGAAGTTTTACGTACTAACTTTTCTCCACGCAATGGAAGCCCTATTGCTATCATTAGAGACGGTGCTAATTTATACTTAAATTCAGTAGATTTACGGAAATATTCAGGAAGCGATCGCGCGATTGAATTACAAAGGTTAATCGACAACGAACGCTTACAATCCTTCGATTTAGAAAAGGATTCATTAATTCGAGTAACTTTACTTTGTTTAGATGAAAAAGAACACATTCTACTGCTGACCCTGCATCACATCATCTCTGATGGTTGGTCGTTAAACTTGCTGTATCGAGAACTTACAATTCTCTATTCAGACTTTTCTAAAGGTAATTCTTTATCATTACCCAATTTACCGATTCAATACATTGATTTTGCTGGCTGGCAACGAGAATGGCAGGCGGGAAAAGCCTTTGAAAAACAACTCTGTTACTGGAAAAAACAACTCGACGGCATACCTCCTTTGTTAGAATTGCCGCTCGATCGCCCAAGACCCACTATTCAAACCTTCGCTGGCGCTAAGCAATCTCAACAGCTCGATCAAACTCTTAGCGAAGCACTCAAAACCTTAAGTCAACGCGAAGGGGTCACGCTTTTTATGACCCTATTAACCGCTTTTAAAGTCTTGCTCTCTCGTTATAGCGGTTCGCAAGATATTGTAGTTGGCACTCCTGTAGCAGGTCGCGACCGTCCCGAACTCGAAGGTTTAATTGGCTTTTTTCTCAATACTGTTGTGCTACGCACTCAGTTAAATGGGAACCCTAGTTATAAAGAACTTTTGGGTCAAGTTAGGGAGGTGACATTAGGGGCATATCAGCATCAGGAAATGCCTTTTGAGAAGTTAGTAGAGGAACTTCAACCAGAACGAAGTTTGAGCTACAATCCCCTATTTCAAGTGTTATTTAATATGGTTAATTTAGAGTTCAAGGCAATGGAAATGCCTGGACTCAAGGTAGAATTTCTTCCTAGTGCGGAAGCTGTATCTAAGTTCGATCTAACTTTATATGTGCGGGAGCAAGCTGAAGGGATAAGACTGGATTGGGTGTACAACGGGGATTTGTTCGAGAAGGAAACGATCGCTCGGATGAGAGAGCATTTTCAAACTTTGCTGGAAGGCATTGCAACCAATCCGAACCAACCCATCTCGGATTTACCCCGTCCGCTATTACCGCTGGGATTTCCCAATCCCGCTGCTGTTTTAGGGCATCCGGAGTATAAATTAGTTACGAATCGATTTGCAAATTGGGTAGAGCAAACGCCAGAACATCCAGCGATCGCTCAAGGCGATCGCAATTGGTCTTATAGAGAATTATCCCAAATCGCTCATTCTTTAACACAAATTTTATTAAGCCAGGGGGTTAAAAAGGGAGAAGTCGTAGCAGTATACGGCATCAGAAGTTTTGGTCTAATTGCCTGTGCGATCGCAGTTTTTCTCAGTGGCGGCGTACTCCTGACACTCGATCCCAACTTGCCTCGACAACGGCAGCAACTAATGCTTGCTGAAGCCAAAGCAAAATGTTTAATCTCCGTTGGCACTCAGCATCCGCCAGCAGATTTAGTAGAGTCTTTACCTTGTATCAGAATTAGTCCAGAGACAGGAGAACTTCTCGATTTAGAACCTTCAACAAATTCAATTAATTTACCTAGTCTATTCCCTGACGATGCTGCTTATATTTTCTTCACTTCCGGGACGACTGGCGTTCCCAAAGGCGTATTAGGTTGTCACAAAGGATTAGCGCATTTTCTCCATTGGCAAAGCGAAAGATTTGCGATCGCATCGACGGATCGAGTCGGTCAATTAACAGGATTATCCTTTGATGTTGTCCTCAGAGATATTTTTCTGCCTTTAATTAGTGGCGCAACGCTTTGTTTACCTCCGGCTCGATCTGACCTGAGTGCTAACTTTATTTTACCTTGGTTGGAGCGAGAGCGAATTTCTTTACTTCACACCGTTCCGACCTTGGCACAATCTTGGTTAATCGATAAACCCGCAGGGGTTTCTTTAAAAGCTTTACGTTGGGTATTCTTTGCCGGAGAACCGCTGACAGAAACCTTGGTAAGCCTTTGGCGAGAAGCTTTTCCGGAATCGGGTAAAATCGTTAATCTTTATGGTCCGACGGAGACAACTTTAGCCAAGTGCTTCTATATCGTGCCTGAAAAAATGTCGGCTGGAATTCAGCCGATAGGTTCGCCGCTCTCGGAAACTCAAGTATTAATTTTGACTGAAAATAACCAATTGTGCAGCATTGGAGAACCGGGAGAAATTGTGCTGCGGACACCATTTCGCAGTTTAGGTTATATTAACGATCCAACAGAAACTCAGACACGATTTGTCAAAAATCCCTATCGCGACGACGAACAAGATTTAGTTTATTATACTGGCGATCGCGGACGCTATCGTCCAGATGGATTGTTGGAAATTTTGGGTCGGATAGACGAGCAAGTGAAGATTCGGGGAATTCGCATCGAACCCCAAGAAATTGCCGCCGTAATTAGCCAACATCCAGCGATCGCACAAACAGCCGTTATTGCCAGAGAAGACCAATTAGGAAACAAATACTTAGTGGGTTATTTAGTTTCCCATTCAGAGCCAAAACCAACAGTCAAGGAATTGCGTAGTTTTGTGCAAGCCAAACTCCCAGAATACGCGATTCCTAGTGCTTTTGTGTTTTTAGATGCCATTCCTTTAACTCCCAATGGCAAAATCGACCGCCGTGCTTTACCCATTCCAAATATTGAAGAGACAGTTTCAACTAACTTTGTTCCACCCCGCAATTTAACGGAAGAAATCTTAGTCAATATTTGGAGTGAATTGTTAGGTGTTCGAGTCGGAATCTACGATAACTTTTTTGAACTGGGGGGACATTCTCTTTTAGCAACTCAAATTATATCTCGCATCCGCCAAGCTTTCGAGGTAGAGTTGCCCCTACGTTCTTTGTTTGAAAAACCAACGGTAGCGGAACTCGCAGAAAATCTCGATTGGGAAGATAAAATACCGCCGGAAGAAACTATTTCATCAATTCCCAGAGATAGAGACATACCCTTATCTTTTGTACAAGTCAGACTGTGGTTGTTAGAGCAAATAGACGGGGCAAGAGCCGCTTACAAAATTTCCAGAGCGCTGCATTTAAAGGGAAGACTTAACATCACGGCTCTAGAGCAAGCATTCCAAGCTATTATTAAGCGTCACGAAACTTTGCGGACTCGTTTTCAGGCAATTGAAGGTTCTGCAATTCAGGTAATCGAACCAGAAATTATTTTAACTTTACCCGTTATCAACTTACAAGAATTAACCACTCAAGAACAATCAACTCAAATCCAAGAGCTAGCCAAGGAAGAAGCACAACGCCCCTTCGATTTAAACACCGCTCCCTTACTGCGAGTTACCCTGCTACGGTTGAGTGAAGAATCTCATGTTTTGCTGTTGACAATACATCATATTATTGCTGATGGTTGGTCAATGGGGATATTCTTTCGAGAAATATCGAGTTTTTATGAAGCCTTCATCAGCGGAAATTCCTGCCAGTTGCCAGAACTACCCGTTCAATATGCTGATTTTGCTGGCTGGCAGCGACAGCAGTTGCAAGGAAAGATACTTGAAACCCAATTAGCTTATTGGAAACAGCAGCTAGGAGGCGCTCCTCCCGTTTTGGAATTACCCTTTGACTATCCCCGTCCTGCCGTTCAAACTTTCCAGGGGGCTAGCGAATCTCAATTGTTACCTAAAACACTCTCGCATCGCCTCAAGGCTTTAAGCCAGCAGGAAAATGCGACGCTGTTTATGACCTTATTAGCGGCTTTTAAAATTCTACTTTACCGCTATACCGGGCAGGAAGATATTGTGGTTGGCAGTCCTGTAGCAGGTCGAAATCGTCGAGATATTGAGGGATTAATCGGATTTTTTATCAATACGATCGTCTTGCGAACTCAGTTAGAAGAAAATTTCAATTTCCGTAATTTACTGAGTCGATTGCGGGAGGTGGCATTAGGAGCTTACGCTCATCAAGATTTACCGTTTGAAAAATTAGTTGAACAACTCCAACCGCAAAGAAGTTTGAGCTATACGCCTATCTTTCAGGTGTGGTTTAATATGCTAAATTTAGGGAATAAAACCCTGGAAATGGCAAACTTAAACCTTGAGGTACTGTCTTTTCCAGAACGCTTAACTAAGTTCGACTTAAGCCTATACGTACAAGAGGATACAGACGGAATTAATATTGAATGGGTGTACAATCGTAACTTATTCAAAGCGGAAGCGATCGCGCTGATGAAAGAGCGTTTTCAAACTTTATTAGAAAGCATTATCACCGCTCCAGAACAACCTATTGGTAATCTGCCTTTATTGAGTCCAATAGAACGGCAAAGACTGCAAGCTGGTAAAAATCTTGTCTGTCCGTCTCAACCCTATACAGAGTTTCCTAAATCTGCCATTGAGCAATCTATCCCCGATCGCTTTGAAGAACAGGTGAGGAAATATCCGCACAATATCGCAGTTTGCACTGAAAAGCATCAGTGGACTTATGACACCTTAAACGATCAAGCGAATGCGATCGCGATAGCGTTGCGGAGCAATATCGCCCAATCTCTCCTCCAACTCTATGGCAGCACTTCCGAAAGAATTGCCCTATTATTAGAACATGATGCTTTGGCGATCGCTGCTATTTTGGGAGTGCTAAAGGCGGGCAAAACTTATGTTCCTCTCGACCCGACTTATCCTAAACTCAGACTGAATTATATCCTGCAAGATTGCCAAGCTACCGCACTTCTAAGCAACAGTAAAAATCTGGCTTTAGCTGAAGAATTAACCCAAGGGAAAATTCCCCTCATCAATCTCGATGAAATTGACTTCAGCCAAACTGGAAACGAAGTGCAAATAACAATTGCACCAGATACCTTAGCTTATATTCTCTACACTTCCGGTTCTACCGGACAACCTAAAGGAGTCGTCCAAAACCATCGCAACGTTCTGCATTTCATCAGAAACTACACGAATAATCTCCACATTGCTCCTAGCGATCGACTCACTCTGCTCTCATCTTACAGCTTTGATGCGGCGATTATGGATATTTTTGGAGCCTTGTTAAATGGCGCGACTCTATATCCGATCGACATCAAAGAAGAAGGTCTAAACGATTTTTCCGAGAGATTGAGGCAACAAGAAATTACCATTTATCACTCAACTCCCACTGTCTATCGATACTTTCTCGCCACCCTACCCGCGCCGCCAGAAGAATCAGCTTTACCGAAGGTTCGTTTAGTAGTTTTAGGGGGAGAAGAAGTCGTTAAACAAGATGTAGCATTATATCAAAAATATTTCTCCCAAAACTGCATCTTCGTTAATGGTTTAGGCCCGACGGAATCGACTGTTACCCTTCAGTATTTTATTAACAAGGAAACTGCCGATCCAGGAAATCTCGTTCCTGTAGGGTATCCAGTAGAAGATACCGAGATTTTATTGCTCGATCGCGCTGGAAATAATGCGGAAATTTATGGGGAAATAGCCATCAGGAGCAAACACATTGCTTTAGGTTACTGGCAAAAATCAGAACTAACGCAAGCAGCATTTTTCCCCGATCTTCAAGGAGAAAACTACCGCATTTATCGCACCGGAGATTTGGGTCGTTTAAGAACAGATGGCAATCTAGAATTTTTGGGCAGGAGAGATTTTCAAGTCAAAATTCGCGGATTCCGCATCGAACTAGGCGAAATTGAAGCGACTCTAGCTCAACATCCATCTGTTAAAGAAACCGTCGTAACGGCCTCAAAAGAGTTCTCTAGCGACAAGCGTCTAATCGCTTATTTAGTTCCTCATCCAGAGTTAGTTCCCGCTGCTGCGGAATTACACACCTTCCTCCAAGATAGATTGCCTAATTATATGGTTCCGGCAGCATTTGTCATGTTAGACGCCTTACCTTTAACTCCTAACGGTAAAATAGACCGGCTCGCCTTACCCGCACCCGATTTAATTGAACAAAAATCGGCAGAAACCTTTGTTGCTCCTAAAAATGATTTAGAGTTGCGGTTAGCAAAAATCTGGGAAAAAGTTTTAGGCGTTCAGCCGATAGGCATTCGCGATAATTTCTTCGAGTTAGGAGGACACTCTCTAGTTGCGGTAGAATTGTTTAGCCAAATCAAGAAAATCATTGGTGCTGATATTCCGATAGCCACTCTTTTTCAAGCCCCAACAGTTGAAAAATTAGCTGATATAATTTCTCAAGAAGGATGGTCAACGCCTTGGTTAAGTTTGGTGCCAATTAAACCAGAAGGTTCTCAACCGCCTTTCTTCTTCCACGGTGGTGCTGCGGAGGCGATGACTTGGGCTGGATTTGGTCGCCAATTGCCGAGCGATCGCCCCTTTTACGGTTTGCAACTTCCGGCACTGAATGGAAAAGCAACTTTCCAAAGTTCTGTTGAAGAAATCGCATCTATCTGCATCAAAGAAATACGCTCTATTCAACCCAATGGCCCTTATTTTATCGGAGGTCACTGTTTTGGCGGTACGATCGCTTTCGAGATAGCCCAACAGCTTAAGGCTCAAGGTGAGGAAGTGTCAATTCTAGCCTTGGTCGATGCTTATGCACCTAAAACAGTGCCCAATAATAAACTATTTTTAGGAATTAGGGCATCTTACCACTACTTGGATTTTTTAATTTACAAAACCTTCTATTATCATGCCGAGCAGCTGAAGCAGAAGAATTTTATTGGTCAATTAACTTATTTGGCGGATTGGTTACAAAAAAAGGTAGGCTCTAAGCTGACTAAATCCAAATCTTCAGCTACTAAAAAACGCAACCATAACAAACCTCAGCCAATTCATCAAAATTCAGCTAATCCCCAAAGTACTGATAAATTTATTCCCTACGAAGTACGCTACTTACAAGCTGAAAAAATGAATCGAGAAGTTAAGGCTAAATATATACCTCAAGTTTACCCAGGCTGCCTGCTTCTTTTCCGAGCGAACAAGCAAAAGTTAGAATGGTATTTTGGTGAAAAGTTAGGTTGGGAAGACCTGGCTGCGGCAGGAGTAGAAATTCATGAGATACCTGGAATCTTTGGTAATTTATTTAATGCAGCATCAATGCCATTTCTAGTTCAAGAAATGAAAAGCGTATTGGATAAAATAGAAAACACAGAAGTGGAAAAATTATGAATTCTTTCCAGCAACAAATTACAGAATCTTCGCCAAATGTGTGCGTTCCCGAACTCATTCGAGTTCAGGCTCAAAAAAATACAGATAGGGTAGCAATTGTTGCACCAAAACGCACTCCCTTAACCTATCGCTGTTTGTACGATCGCATCAACCAAACAGCCGCCACACTCAACAGTCTGGGAATTAGTCCCAACGATCGCGTTGCCGTTGTCCTTCCGAACAGCCCAGAAATGGCAGTTGCCTTTTTAGCGATCGCGGCGACTGCCACTTGTGCGCCGCTCAACCCAGCCTATCGCGAACAAGAATTTGACTTTTATCTCTCGGATCTGAATGCCAAAGCGCTGATAATTCAGCCGGGAGTGGGTAAAGCTGCCAGAATTGTCGCTAAACAACGAGGTATTCTGATTATCGAACTATATCCTTCATTGGAAGCTGAAGCTGGTAGTTTTACCTTAAATTGTCAAACAAAAATTACCCACAATAGAAACTCATCAATCCGAAATATTCAGTCTAATAATACAGCTTTAGTCCTGCATACATCCGGCACAACCTCTCGCCCCAAAATAGTGCCGTTGACTCATTTAAATCTTTGCACTTCAGCAAATAATATTCGCAAAACGCTAAGTTTGTCGGAGGGCGATCGCTGTCTCAATATCATGCCTCTATTCCATATTCATGGAATAGTTGCAGCATTACTTTCATCCCTAAGCGCTGGTGCTAGCATTGTTTGTGTGCCTGGTTTTTATGCCCCGCAATTTTTTAGCTGGATAGAAGAATTTCAGCCCACCTGGTATTCAGCCGTTCCCACCATGCACCAATCAATTTTGTCACAGGCTGAAGCGAATCGCGATATTATCGATCGCAGCAAAATTCGCTTTATTCGCTCATCTTCTGCTTCCTTAGCACCCCAAATCATGACGCAATTAGAAGCTACCTTTAATGTCCCCGTAATTGAAGCCTATGGCATGACAGAAGCCTCCCATCAAATGGCGAGCAATCCCCTACCCCCCAGAGAGCGCAAACCTGGTTCAGTTGGCTTAGCAGCAGGACCAGAAATCGCCATTATGGACGAAGCGGGTCATTTACTTTCAACGGGTGAAATAGGAGAAGTTGTTATTAAGGGAAATAACGTCACTCAAGGCTATGAAAATAATCCTAAAACGAATGCAGAAGCTTGTACCAATGGTTGGTTCCGGACAGGAGATTTAGGCTATTTAGATAGGGATGAATATCTATTTTTAAAGGGTCGAATTAAAGAAATTATTAATCGAGCGGGTGAAAAGATTTCCCCTCGCGAAGTGGATGAAGTTTTACTAGAACATCCGGCTGTCGCACAAGCCGTTACCTTTGCCGCACCCCACACTCTCTTAGGAGAAGATGTTGCTGCTGCTGTAGTTTTAAAGGAAGGAATTAATGCCAGTGAGCTAGAAATTAAAGAATTTGCTGCCAAAAAACTCGCGGATTTCAAAGTTCCTCGTGTCGTTCTATTTCTAGATGAAATTCCTAAAGGACCAACCGGGAAACTGCAACGGATTGGTCTAGCTAAAACACTAGAGCTAACTGCATCCAATCCAACAGCAGAGCCAGTAGAATATGCTCTGCCTCAGACTACGAACGAAGTGAAACTTGCAGAAATTTGGTTGCAAGTGCTAAGGATTGAAAAAACCGGGATTCATGATAACTTTTTTCAGTTAGGTGGGGATTCTATTCTAGCTGCTCAAATTGTCAATCGGGTGCGAGAAGCCATGCAAGTAGAATTGTCGTTTCTCATCTTCTTTCAACAACCTACAATTGCTAACATGGCAGTAAAAATAGCTCAAATTCAAGCGGAGGCATTAGAATCTGAGGAATTACGGGATTTGTTAGCTAACATTGAGGCTTTATCTGA
This sequence comes from Coleofasciculus sp. H7-2, assembly GCF_042747725.1. Taxonomy (NCBI): domain Bacteria; kingdom Bacillati; phylum Cyanobacteriota; class Cyanophyceae; order Coleofasciculales; family Coleofasciculaceae; genus Coleofasciculus; species Coleofasciculus sp. H7-2. The sequence continues at coordinate 34,357 of NZ_JBHZGO010000014.1, read as the reverse complement.
AGAGGAAACCCAGAAGCTTTTAAATGAAATGCCTTAAATATTAATTGTAAATCTTAAACCAGAATTTATGAGTGAAATTACTCAAAGAATTGCTCAACTTTCTCCTGCAAAAAGAGCGCTTTTAGAGCAAAAGCTTCAAGAAAAATCTGCCAAATCAAATGCTAAACAAAGCATTTCAAAAAGAACGAGTGAAAATTCTGCTTCCTTGTCATTCTCTCAAGAGCGAATGTGGCTATTAGACCAGTTTGAGCCGGAAAATCCTGCTTATAATCGTCCTAGCAATATTCATTTAGTAGGTCGGCTGAACGTTGCAGCGCTAGAACAAAGCTTGAATGAAATTGTGCGTCGTCATGAAATTTTCCGCACCAGCTTTCCCATAGTAGATGGACAACCGATTCAAGCAATCGTACCCGCTCTCACCTTAACATTACCGCTTGTAGACCTGAGCCATTTACCGACTTCCGAACGGGATGCAGAAGTCCAACGCCTTGCAATTCAAGCAGCGCAGCACAAATTTAAGCTATCCCAATTACCTTTAATTCAAGCAACTTTACTGCGACTGGGGGAGGAAGAACACATCCTATTGCTGACCCTACACCATATCATTTTTGATGGCTGGTCGATGGGTGTTTTGCTTAAAGAACTTGCTGCCCTCTACAATGCCTTTATTACTGAAAAACCCTCTCCTTTACCAGAGTTACCTATTCAATATGCAGACTTTGCTGCTTGGCAGCGACAACAGTTGCAAGGCGAAAAATTAACGGAGCGACTAACGTACTGGAAACAGCAACTAGCGGGGGAATTACCAATATTAAAACTACCTGCCGACCGACCCCGTTTCGGTGTCCGCACTGTCCAAGGCGCTAGAGAATTACTATTATTACCTAAAACCCAAAGTCAAGCACTGAAAGCTTTGAGCCAGCACGAAGGGGTGACACTATTTACGACCCTATTGGCAGCGTTTCAGACGCTGCTATATCGATATACTGGTCAGGCTGATATAGTCGTCGGTTCTCATACAGCGGGTCGCGATCGCGCGGAAATTGAGAAACTGATTGGAAATTTCATCAATACCTTAGCCTTAAGGACTCAAATAGAAAGTCAACTGACATTTCAGCAACTCTTGAGCCGGGTACGGGAGACGATAGTAGGAGCTTATGTTCACCAAGATATCCCCTTTGAGAAGCTAGTAGAGGAGCTACAGCCTAAACGAGATTTGAGCCACACCCCACTATTTCAGGTATTTTTTCAATTCAGGAATTTACCCAGCGAAGCAGTCGAGCTACAAGGGTTAAAAATGGATAATTGCCAATTAGAAACGGGTTTTGCACAGATCGATTTATCCTTAGAGATTACCGAGCAATATGAAGGGTTATCCTGCCTATTTCAGTACGACACCGATTTGTTTGAAGCCGCGACCATCAAGCGGATGGCAAGTCATTTTCAAACCTTACTTGAAGGCATTATTAGTAATTCTCAACAGCATCTTTGGGAGATTCCTTTATTAACTCAAACTGAACGACATCAGTTATTAATTGAATGGAATGATACTCAGATGGAGTATGCCAAACAAACGTGCATCCATCAGTTATTTCAGGAGCAAGTGAAGCGCACTCCTGATGCAGTCGCGGTTGTTTTTGAAGATAAGCAACTAACTTATCAAGAGCTAAACGCTCGGGCAAATCAGTTAGCACGCTATTTGCAGAGACTAGGAGTAAAACCGGAAGGATTGGTCAGTATTTTCCTAGAGCGCTCCTTAGAGATGATTATCGGGGTGTTGGGCGTTCTCAAAGCTGGGGGAGCTTATGTCCCCCTTGACCCGGCTTATCCTCAAGAACGCATCGCTTATATGCTAGAAGACTCCCAAGTACCCGTGTTGCTAACTCAGCAAGGATTGACGATCAAGCGGCTCGTTCCTAGCATACAGGTGGTATATATTGATGCTCAAAAAGAAGTTATTAGCCAAGAAAGTGAGTCTAATTTAGATAGTGGTGTCACTGCTAACAACTTAGCCTATATAATCTACACATCCGGTTCTACTGGGAACCCAAAAGGGGTACAGCTTGCTCATTTCAACGTTGTTAATCTTTTAAGTGCGATTCAACAGCAATTACAACCAACTTCTCAGGATACATGGCTAGCTGTTACAACTATTTCTTTTGACGTTTCCGTGGCAGAAATATTTCTCCCTTTAGCAGTTGGAGCTAAGTTAGCGATAGTTAGGCGCGAAGTCACTTTAGATGGTGTTCAATTATCTCAAGCTATCAATAAATTTCAAGCAACATTCATGCAGGGAGCGCCAGCAACGTGGCAATTACTTCTAGCCTCTGGGTGGCAAGGATCTCCTCATCTCACGATGATTTCAACTGGTGAGGCATTGCCGAGAGAACTTGCCCATCAATTACTCGATAAAGGAAAAGTGCTTTGGAATCTTTACGGTCCTACAGAAACCACCATCTGGTCATCGAGCTATCAAGTTAAAAACACCAAGGAACCGATTAGTATTGGGCGTCCGCTTACCAATACCCAATTTTATATTTTGGATAGCAATCAACAGTTAGTTCCCATTGGTGTTCCCGGCGAGTTACATATTGGTGGCGAAGGTTTGGCAAGGAGCTATCTGAACCGACCCGAACTAACAGAAGAGAAATTTATGATTGCTCCCTTTAAACCCAATACTCGTTTGTATAAAACAGGGGATTTGGCTCGCTACTTACCCGATGGTCGAGTAGACTGCATCGGTCGCATCGATAACCAGGTAAAAATTCGTGGGTTTCGCATTGAACTTGGTGAAATTGAAGCAACGCTTAGCCAACACCCAGCCGTACAAACCGTTGCAATTGTTGTCCGTGAAGTTGTGTCCGGCGACAAGCGTTTGATAGCTTATTTCGTTTCTAACCAACAAGAGAATTTTGAAACTCTGGTAACGAACTTGCGAAACTTCCTCAAAGATAAATTGCCCACTTATATGGTGCCATCAGCGTTTATCAAATTAGATTCCCTTCCTCTAACACCCAGCGGCAAAATAGACCGACGCGCTTTACCTATACCCGACTTCAGCAGGCAGGAATCAACTGAAAACTTTGTCGCTCCTAAAGATGATTTAGAACTCCGCCTCGCTAAAATTTGGGAAAAGGTTTTAGGCATCTCCTCTATTAGCATTCAAGATAACTTCTTCGACTTAGGTGGACATTCCTTACTGGCCGTGCAATTATTCAGCCAAATTAAGAAGAATTTGGGTCAAGACATTCCAGTTGCCATTCTCTTTCAAGCACCAACCATTGAAGAACTAGCCTGTATCTTGCGCCAAGAAGGATGGTCGAATCGTTGGTCTAGCCTTGTCCCTGTTAAACCGGGCGGTTCTCAAGTGCCTTTCTTCTTTCACGGGGGGGCAGCAGATGCAATAACATGGGCTAAATTTAGTCATCTTTTACCGAGCGATCGCCCTTTTTATGGTCTGCAACACCCTATCTTGGAGGGTAAGGTAGTTTTTCAAAATTCGGTTGAGGAAATGGCAGCTCACTGTCTCAAAGAAATCCGCACGATCCAACCCAATGGCCCTTATTTTATCGGCGGTCACTGCTTTGGAGGAACTGTTGCTTTTGAAATGGCTCAGCAGCTTCACGCTCAAGGTGAAAAAATCGCATTACTGGCTTTGATTGATGCTTACGCACCTAAACCATTACCAAAAAATAATCTGCTTTGGAGAACCCAAGCTCTTTTTCGTAAAAGCAGTTTTCTTCTTAACAAAACATACTACTACCATGCAGAGAATCTAAAGCAACGAAATGTGTGGGGAAAATTTATTTATCTTTCGGATTGGTTGAAAGAAAAAGTTCAAGCTCAATTCCAGCAAAAACTGAGTCAAAAGCGATTAGAATTAAATTCATCTAGCCCTAAAAATAATTCTATACTAGACAGTAACGCTCATTCACGAAAGCCCAACGATCCTATTAGTCATGAACTTCGTTACTTGGAAGCCGAAAAAGCGAACCGAGCGGCTAAAGCCAGATACACCCCGCAAATTTATCCAGGATCGATTACCCTCTTCCGCGCCAAGACGCAACTCTTAGAATGGTACTTTGGTTCTGAGTTAGGATGGGAAAGTTTTACAGAAAAGAAAGTAGAAAGCTACGAAATTTCCGGCATTTTCGGCAACTTATTTAACCAATCATCTTTGCCACTTTTAGTTGAAAGGGTGAAGCTTGCCTTAGAAAAAGTGCAAGAAAATCAGAGCTAATAATTTAGTTGAAAGAGCTATTAAATTCAACCCTAAAAGCAGGAGTTAATTTTATGAAAATTGTTCAAATCGTACCTCGACTTCCCCCTCATACTGATGGAGTTGGTGATTATTCAATTCAATTAGCCAGTCAACTTTTAAACGCGCACGGAATCGCCACACAGTTTTTAGTTTTCCAACAAGGAATAGAGATAGAACCGCTCGTGGCTGGATTTCCGGCTACTAGCATTTCTGCCTATACTCCAGAAGCATTTTTATCAGTATTACCCGGAAATATAGATGGAATAATTTTACATTACAGTAACTATCCTTATCTACAGGGAAAAATTGATGCTCCCTTCTGGCTACCAACAGCTTTGGCAATGGCAGTAAGGCAGCGTAATATTAAATTAATTGTCATGTTTCATGAGTTACCATTTTTTAATTTTAAAAAACTAAAGTTTTTAAACCCGATTCAGAGTTTCGTGTCTCGTCGCCTTGCCAAAATTGCTACTACAGTTGTAACAGATAGCGCTCGATTTCAAGCAGTGCTAGAGCGTTGGTTACAACATCCTGTTACCTGTATCCCTGATTTTTCAACGATTGGCGAACCCGACGATCGGATTCCACCTTTAAGCGATCGCAGTCGTAGAATCATTGTCTTTGGTGGGAGCGATCGCTCCCGCGTTTACCAAAATTACCTGAAAGCACTCCTTTATAGTTGCCAAGCTTTAGGTATCGAAGAAATTTGCGATATTGGTAAATCTCTCAACTTACAACCCTCTGACTTTCCAGGAGTACGTTTAGTGCAGATGGGTTTTCAGCCTGCTGAAGCCGTCAGACAATTGTTGTTAAATTCTTTAGCAGGTTTTATAGATTATAGCCGTTTTCCGGGAGATTTGGGTAAATCGAGCGTTTTTGCTGCTTTTTGCGCTCATGGATTAGTTCCTATTTGTTCTTGCTATAATCCTTCAGAAGCCGATGGTTTAGAAATGCATAAGCATTATTTAGTACCCGATCGTTCTTTACAAAATTTGTCTTTAACACAGCTTCAAACTGTGGCGAATAATTCAAACATATGGTACAAAAATCATAATATTATACAAAATACTAAAGTATTTGCATCTTACCTGCTCGAATAAACCTATTCTATAAATTTCATGAAAAAAGATATACCTCTATCAAAACCATCAATCACACAATTAGAAATTGAATATGTTAATAATGCTATGAATTCGGGCTGGGTATCCTCTCTAGGCTGCTATATCAACGAATTTGAGGCAAGCTTTGCTGAATATTGCGGCACGAAATATGCCCTAACAACTTCCAGCGGTACTACAGCAATCCATCTCGCCCTTGCAAGTTATGGAATTAAAGCAGGAGATGAAGTTATTATCCCCGATTTAACATTTATTGCGACTGCTAATGCTGTGGCTTATACAGGTGCTAAAGTTGTATCAGTTGATATAGAAGAAGACAGCCTGTGTATTGACCCAGTTCAAATTGAAAAAGCGATAACAGAAAATACCAAAGCTATAATTCCAGTTCATCTTTATGGACATCCTGCGAATACGATCGAGATAAATCGACTGGCTAAAAAATATAACTTATTAGTGCTAGAGGATGCGGCTGAAGCTCATGGAGCAGAAATAGAAGGACAAAAAACAGGCTCTTTAGCTGATTGCGGCATCTTTAGTTTTTATGGTAACAAAATTGTGAGTTGTGGAGAAGGAGGAATGATAACCACGAATGATGAAGCCTTCTATCACAGGGCAAAGTATTTGCGAGACCAGGCAATGAGTACCGTAAAAAAATACTGGCATGACGAGCTTGGTTTTAACTATCGCATGACCAATTTACAAGCAGCTTTAGGTCTGGCTCAACTTCACAGAATAGATGAATTAATTGAGAGTAAAATTAAGATATTTAAACTGTATAAAGATTACTTGTCGGATATTCCAGGTATAAAGCTTAATTTTACTGCTAATTATGTCCGCAATGTTTACTGGCTTGTATGCCTTGAGATAAAGGGATACACAGAAGCAGAGCGAAATGCTCTCATGAAAGCTTTAGAACTGAAGGGAATAGAAACTAGACCTTACTTTTACCCAGTTTCAGATATGCCAATGTATCAGCGAACCCCAAAGTCAACACCTGTTGCTCATAAAGTTTATCAACGGGGCATCAATTTACCTTCTTATTTTGGTCTTACACCTGAAGAGATAGAGTATGTTTGCAGTTGCTTGCGATCGCACTTGGAGCTAAAAGTCTTAACTTAGTAAAAATTGATTGTATTGATAACAATTTGATTTAGATTAGTTTCAAAAATTCAGCATTCTAATTTAAAATTACTGCAAAGATAAAAAATGTTAGAAAAATCACCGTTATCCCAATTAAGCGATCGCAATGCTATAGCTATTATCGGAATGTCGGGTCGCTTCCCAGGAGCCAAAAATATCGACGAATTCTGGGAAAACCTGAAAAATGGGGTGGAATCTGTTTCCCATTTCACAGAGGAGGAACTCCTAGATGCAGGAGTAGACCCAGCATTTTTGAGCGAACCCAATTACGTCAAAGCCAACGCCTTCGTAGAAGATATTGACCTGTTTGACGCGGCTTTCTTTGGGATGAGCGATCGCGAAGCCACCCTGATGGACCCGCAACAGCGACTAATTCTAGAACACGCTTGGGAAGCGATCGAAAGCGCCGGTTACGCGCCAGAATCTTATCCAGGTGCGATCGGCGTTTACGCAGGTGCAGGTTTAAGCAGTTACTTATTAAACAACATTTATCCCCACCTTAGCCCTTCAGAAATTCAGCAATTTACCCAACTTTGGCATATCAGGTTACCAAACGCTCACGATAGTTTACCAACGCGGGTAGCTTACAAACTCAACTTAAAAGGCCCCGCAATCAACGTTCAAACTGCCTGTTCGACTTCCTTAGTTGCAGTTCACCTAGCTTGCCAAAGTTTGCTGAATAACGAATGCGATATGGCGCTAGCTGGTGGTATTTTCATCCGAGTTAATCCAAAAATTGGTTATCTTTATCGACCGGGGATGATATTTTCTCCCGACGGTCATTGTCGTGCTTTTGATGCTAAAGCAGAGGGAACTTTTTATGGCGATGGGGTGGGAATCGTCCTTTTAAAGCGACTCAGTGAAGCACTCGCCGATGGAGATTGCATTCATGCTGTAATCAAAGCTTCAGCAATTAATAATGATGGTTATGTGAAAGAAAGTTTCACAGCACCTAGTATTGACGGTCAAGTGGCAGTCATTTCTAAAGCTCAGGAATTAGCTGGAATCGACCCGGAAACTATTACTTATGTAGAAGCACACGGTACGGGAACAGCGCTGGGAGATCCGATCGAAATTGCCGGATTAACTAAAGTTTTTGCAGCCAAAACGCAAAAAAAGCAATACTGTGCGATTGGTTCGGTCAAAACCAATATCGGACATCTGATTTTTGCCAGCGGTGTAGCGGGACTAATTAAAGCTGTCCTGACTCTTAAACACAAATTAATCCCGCCCAATCTCCACTTTGAACAGCCAAATCCCAGAATTGACTTTGCCAATAGTCCTTTTTATGTCAACACCCAGCTCTCAGAATGGAAAACCAACGGCACTCCCCGCCGTGCTGCGGTTAATTCTTTTGGAGTTGGCGGTACAAATGCTCATGTCATTTTAGAAGAAGCGCCTACCAATTCTGGGCTTCCGTTAGCAACAATAGAGCGCTCATCCCATCTTTTGACTCTCTCCGCTAAATCTGAAAATGCGCTGCGAGAATTAGCACAACGTTATCAGGAATTTTTAACCAAAGAACCAACAGAAGACCTAGCTAATATTTGTTTTTCTGCCAATACCGGACGCACCCACTTTAACCATCGTTTAGCGGTAGTCACTGAATCAATTGCACAATTGCAAGAACAGCTAGGGGCTTTTGTAAAAGGGGAAGAAACTAGCGGACTGACGCACGCACAAGTACGGGGCAAATCCCCCAAAATTGCATTTTTATTCACGGGTCAGGGTTCCCAATATATCAACATGGGACGGCAACTCTACGAAACCCAACCCACTTTCCGCCAAACTCTTGACCGTTGCGATGAAATATTGCGCCCTTATTTAGATGTATCCTTGCTTTCAATTCTGTATCCAGAATCGAATAGTAACCCATCTAAAATCGACGAAACTGCTTACACTCAACCCGCCTTATTTGCCTTGGAATATGCCTTAGCTGAATTATGGCAATCTTGGGGCATCATTCCCGATGCAGTCATGGGTCATAGCGTGGGTGAGTACGTTGCTGCTTGCGTTGCCGGAGTATTCAGTTTAGAAGACGCCTTAAAGCTAATTGCCGCACGGGGACGACTGATGCAGGCTCTACCTCCAAATGGCAAAATGTTAGCAGTTCTAGCAACAGAGGCGCAGGTATTAGCGACGATTGAACCTTATAAAGCCGAAGTAGCGATCGCTGCTATTAATGGCTCGCAAAGTATTGTGATATCCGGTCACAGCCAAGCCATAGAAACTATCTGTGCCGCTTTAGAAACTCAAGGGTTAAAAACAAAATATTTGCAAGTTTCTCACGCCTTCCATTCCCCCTTGATGGAACCGATGATAGCGGATTTTGAGCAAGTTGCCAAACAAGTGACTTACTCCGAACCGCAGATTACTTTAATTTCTAACGTCACAGGAAAACAGGTAACTGCTGAAATCGCCACGCCGGAATATTGGTGTCATCATATCCGCCACCCCGTAAAATTTGCCGCAAGTATGGAAACACTTCATCAACAAGGTTATGAAGTATTTCTCGAATTAGGGTCAAAACCAATTCTGTTAGGAATGGGTCGCCAATGTATCCCTGAATCTGATGCAGATTCTCCTTACCTCTGGCTTAAGAGTTTGCAGCAAGGACAACAAGATTGGCAACAAATTTTGCAAAGTTTAGGCGAATTATACAGGCGCGGAACTAAAGTAGATTGGTCGGGGTTTGACCGGAATTATGTACGTCGCAAAGTCGCGTTACCGACCTATCCCTGGCAGAAAAAACGCTTTTGGCTGGAACCAGATAACAAAGAGGCAAAAGATTCAACTGCAACTTCTCTATCTTCTCCAGGCAATCAATACCATCATCTACTCGGTCAACGGCTGCGGTTGCCATTTTCTGAAGAAATTCGCTTTGAATCTCGATTTAGCCTCAACTCACCTTTCTATGTCAACGACCACAAAATCTATGGAGCGGTAGTTGTTGCGGCGGCGTCTCATATTTCAATGGTTTTTTCGGCAGTTAAAGAAGCTTTTGGTGTTGAATCTTGCGAGATTGAAGACTTATATATTCCCAATGCTTTGATCCTACCTGAAGAAGGCAGTCGGCTCGTTCAATTGGTACTGAATCCTCAATCTAAAGAAACTACTTTCCAATTAGCCAGCCTCAAAGAAGGAGCCGATCAAAATGATGCTAATTCCTGGAGTCTGCACGCAACTGGAAAAGTGCGTTACTCCCAATCAATAACGATTACAACTTCTGAATCAGCGAAGTGGCAAGAAATTCGGCAGCGGTGTCAACAGGAGATTTCTGGTTCGGAATTTTACGCCAACTTTATCGAAATTGGTTATAACTGGGAAGCTTCATTTCAATGGATAGAAACAATTTGGCTGGGAGAGGAAGATGCTTTAGCAAAGATGCAACTTCCTCAGTTACCGGACGATATTTTGAGCGAATATCAGTTTTATCCGGGTTTAATTGATTCTTGTTTTCAAACCCTAGCGATTTTCTGGTTTAAAGAACTAGAAAACAGCGATTATATTTACATTCCATTTCACATCGATAGCTTCAAGTTTTACAAGCGTCCCAGTCGGTTTACTCATCTATGGTGTCATGCTAAAAAGCGGAATGATGCCTCGCCAGACGGAAGCACGCTCGGAGATTTAATTCTATTTGATGAAAATGGAGAAGTCATTGCCGAAGTAATCGGTCGCCAGTCTCGGAGAACGAATCGTCAAGTGCTGTTACGCCGTCTCCGAAATAAGGATACCAGCGATTGGCTGTATGAGTTTGTATGGCGATCGCAACCGCGCGATCTGGAAACCCTCTCTCCAAACCTCTCTCCTGCAAGAAGAGAGGCTTTGAATTCTCCCCCCTCCCTTTTAGGGAAGGGGGTTGGGGGGGTAGGTTCGCCTTATCCGAACAGTATTAAAGCACCAGGCAATTGGCTGATTTTTACTGATACAAACGGAATTGGATTAAAGTTATCGCAACAACTCAAAGAATTGGGTGCAAAGTGCGTTCTGGTGTCTCCAGGACTCAGTTACGAAAAAGTTGGAGATGGCGATTATCGCATCAATCCATCCAATCCAGAAGACTTCCAAGATTTGCTACAGGATATCGCTCTTGAAAGTAAATCTCCTTATCGGGGAGTCGTTCATTTATGGAGTTTGAACCAGACAAAAATCAACTCTGTAACTGCTTTACAAAATGACCAAGTTGTGGGTTGTGGCAGCGGGCTGCATCTCGTTCAGGCTTTAATTCAAAGTGGATGGTCAACGCTTCCTCGCTTGTGGTTAGTCACTCAAGAAACTCAACCCATACAACCTGCATCCGTTCCTTTGCAAGTACAACAAGCACCACTATGGGGATTAGGGCGCGTCATTGCAATGGAGCATCCAGAATTGCACTGCACTTGTCTTGACTTACCGCTTGAAGAAAGTGAAATCGATATTCTGCTGAATGAAACGCTTTTTCCAGATTCAGAAAATCAGATTGCTTATCGTCAGGGAGTCCGTCACGTTGCCAGATTGATACGACGTTCTCAGAAAGTAGAAACTGTTAGTAAATCTCAAGAACCTGTACAACTGAAAATATCTAACTACGGCAGTTTAGAAAATCTTACCTTAATGCCAATGCAGCGACGTTCGCCAGCAGCGGGAGAGGTAGAAATCCAAGTCTGCGCCACGGGACTGAATTTCCGAGACGTGCTGAATGCGCTGGGAATGCTCAAAGAATATTATGCACAGCATTTGGGCATTACTTCTGCGAGCGAGATGAGCTTTGGATTTGAGTGTGCTGGAAAAATAGTCGCCGTAGGAGAAGAGGTGAAAAACTATCGCGTTGGCGATGAAGTGATGGCAGTGATGCAGGTGCATAATGCGATCGCGAGTTTTGTCACCATCCCCACTCAATTTATCGTTCCAAAACCAGACAATTTAACGTTTGCAGAAGCCGCAACCATTCCCCTCGCTTTTTTAACGGCTTACTATGGATTGCACCATCTAGCGAAAATCAAACCAGGCGATCGCATTTTGATTCACGCTGCGGCTGGAGGTGTAGGTCAAGCAGCAGTCCAATTAGCTCAAAAAGCCGGGGCGGAAGTTTTTGCAACAGCGAGTCCGAGTAAGTGGGAATTCCTCAAATCGATGGGAGTGAAATACGTGATGAACTCCCGCAGCTTAGATTTTGCCAATGAGATAATGAGTCTCACAAAGGGACAGGGCGTGGATGTTATTCTCAACAGTTTGAACGGCGAATTTATTGCGAAAAGCTTTGAGGTGCTAGGTAAAAACGGTCGCTTTGTCGAAATTGGCAAACTTGGCATTTGGGATGAACAGCAGGTGCGCGAAGTTAGGTCGGATGTTTCCTATTTTCCGTTTGATTTAGGTGAAATTAGGCGACAAACTCCAGAATTAGTCCCATCAATGTTTGGGGAACTCGCGCAACAGTTCAAGCAAGGCGATTTGCAACCCTTATCTTACCAAATATTTCCCATATCTGATGTTGTCAGTGCGTTCCGATACATGGCTGGAGCCAAGCATATTGGCAAAATCGTCATTTCAATGCCAGAAATAACTGCCGATTCACAGCAGATTTCGATTCGAGAAAATGGTACTTATCTAATTACTGGCGGTTTGGGAGCGCTGGGAATTCAGGTAGCTCGATGGATGGTAGAACAAGGTGCGAAACACTTAGTTTTAACAGGTCGTCGCGATGCAACTGACACGGTACAAGCAGCAATTTATCAACTAAAAGAAACAGGAACTAACGTTAAAATTGTCAAGGCAGATGTTGCCAATGCTTCAGAGATAGCCCGCGTTTTGGAGGAAATTCAAACTAGCGGAGAGCCTCTGCGCGGTATCATTCACGCTGCTGGAGTTCTGGATGATGGCGCATTGCTACAGCAAAATTGGGAGCGTTTTACTAATGTAATGGCTCCAAAAATAGCAGGAACTTGGAATCTGCATAGCCTCACCCAGAACTTGCCTTTAGACTTCTTTATCTGTTTTTCTTCGGTGACAGCATTGATAGGTACGCGGGGTCAAGGCAACTATGCCGCCGCCAATGCTTTTATGGATGCGATCGCTCATTATCGCCGTCAATTGGGGATGCCGGGATTAAGCATAAACTGGGGATCTTGGGCAGATGCTGGCATGGCAGCTAGCTTGGACGATCGCATTCAAAGCCGCAGAGAAGCGCGGGGAATCGGCGCGATGTCTCCAGAGTTGGGATTGCAAATTTTGGGCGAGTTACTCACACAAAATGCCGTGCAAGTTGGTGTGTTTTCTTATGATTGGTCGAAGTTTTTACAACGATTTCCCAACGATGCCAATCCGGTTCTATTCTCAGAATTAGTTCGCCAAGCACCGACACAAGGAAAAACTTCTTCTCAGCCTGCGCCTAAGCTGGAAATTCGCCGTCAATTGCAGGAAGCAACCGATCGCGATCGCTTCCCCCTGGTATTAACGTTCGCGCAAGAACAGGTGGCAAAAGTGCTGGGGTTAAAGCCAGCCCAACTCGACTTACAGCGCGGTTTAACTGAAATGGGACTTGATTCTCTGACGGCGATCGAACTGAGAAGTCTGATGAAAACTCACTTGGGATTAGACGTTCCTATTGTGAAATTTATGGAAGGCGTCAATGTCACCAGTTTGGCAACTTACCTAAGCGATCGCCTAATAGAAATAGATACACCCTCCTCTGCTACTTCTGGAGTTACACCAACCCAAATCGAGCTAAACAACGGCATCAACTCTGAAAATGCGGCGCAGATATTGAACCAATTGGATAATCTAAGTGATGAAGAAGTAGACGCTTTACTTAATTCTATGGGTTCGGAAAGCAGCTGATAATCAAGTTTAAAAGATAATAATTGTGTTAGATTTGTTAAAAATTTAAATTAGATAATTATGAGCAATCTTTCGCCCCAAGAAAAACGCGCACTTCTAGCACGACTGTTGCAAGAAAAGGCTAGCAAAGCTAAATTTCAGTATCCCCTCTCTTACGGTCAGCAAATTCTGTGGTTGTTGTACCAGAATGCCCCGGAAAGCCCCGCTTACAACGTTGCCTTTACCGCACGCATCAGAGGCAATGTCGATATTTTTGCCTTGCGAAAGGCGTTCCAAATGCTGAGCGATCGCCATCCTTCCTTGCGGAATACTTTTGCGATCCAAAACAACGAACCCGTGCAAGAAGTTCATGGGTATCAAGAAGTTTACTTCGAGCAAATAGACGCAGCAACCTGGAACGCAGACGAGTTAGCTCGGCAAGTATTTAAAACCTACCAGCGTCCCTTCAATTTAGAACAAGAACCCGTCATGCGGGTTAATTTATTTACTCGTTCTGTAGAGGAACATATCCTGTTGCTAACCATCCACCACATTGCCTGCGATGGATGGTCAATTTGGCTGATTCTCGATGAATTGCGGGTACTTTACTCTGCGGCAAAACAGGGAACCAGCGCCTCTCTACCGGCGCTGACTTTGACGTATGGGGACTACGTTCGCTGGCAAAACGAAATGCTGGCAGGTGCAGATGGGGAAAGACTTTGGACTTACTGGCAGAAACAACTAGCGGGTGAGTTACCGATGCTCAATCTGCCAACCGATCGTCCGCGTCCGCCCGTGCAAACTTTTAATGGCGCATCTCATCCCTTTCGGCTGACGCAGGAACTCACCCAGCAACTTCTGCAATTGTCCCAGGCGGAAGGCACAACCCTTTACATGACTCTATTGGCAGCTTTTCAGGTATTGCTGCATCGCTACACGGGTCAAGAAGATATTCTCGTGGGATCTCCCATGACAGGCAGGACTCAAACTGAATTTACACCCATTGTGGGCTACTTTATGAACTTGCTTGTTTTGCGAGGAAATCTTTCTGAGAATCCCACATTTAAAGCCTTTCTCAGTCAAGTGCGTCAAACGGTGTTAGGCGCGATCGCCCATCAAGATTATCCCTTTCCCTTGCTGGTCAAGCAATTGCAGCCAAACCACGATCCCAGTCGATCGCCACTTTTCCAAGTTTCATTTATTTTACAAAAGCCCCAACAATTTGCAGAAAGCATAGAGTTAGTGGCAGGCATTGAAGCAGGAGTCGCAGTTAATTGGGACGATATTCAGCTGAAGCCTTTTAAAATGGCTCGGCAAGAGGGCGCGTTTGATTTGACCTTAGAAATGGTGGTAGGCAAAGAAACACTTTTTGGCGAGTTTAAATACAATACCGACTTATTTGATGCCTCAACTATCAAGCGGATGAAAAATCATTTCCAAACCTTGTTAGAAGGCATCGTCGCCAATCTGAATCGGCAGTTGTCTGAATTACCACTTTTGACCAAAGCTGAACGGCAGCAATTACTAGGAAATTTGAATGAAGCAACCTCTCTAGTAGAGGGAAAAGACTTCAACAATTTTCGCGATCGCTCGAATTTAACCGCTAATCAGTTCCTAATTTGGTTAGGGCAACAGTTGTATCCAGAAGCCCTAGTTTATAACAATGCCTTCAGTATTTCCATCCCAGCCTATATTTCACTCGCACACTTCCAAGCAGCGTTTCAGGCACTTGTGAATGCCAGCGATGCTTTAAGAACAGTGATTGAAGAAATTGACGGAGTGCCCCAGCAACGGGTGATAGCCAATTTCCCCTATACTGTGGAATATTTCGATTTTTCTCAAATTTCCGATCCTGATGAACTGCAAAGCTGGATCGACAGGCGATCGCAAATTTCTTTTGATTTAAAAAATTGTTTATTTGATTGCGTACTCCTAAAATTATCCGAGCAAAAATATGTTTGGTACTTAAAGATCCATCAGATTATTGCCGATGGGTTTTCTTTTGGATTAATCTTTGAGTATGTATCTACCCTTTACGAGCGCTCTCTGAACAATGAATTACAAGAACCGTTTCAAATTCCTCAATTTCAAGATTACATAACTTACGATAAAAAATATCAAGAATCTTCCCGATATTTAAAAGCTAAAGCCTATTGGGAGCAAAAGCTGTCAGAACCAATTGAACCGATGGCATTTTACGGTCAGCGCCGTTTAAAACAAACAACACTTGCGGAAAGAGTTGCCTGCGATCTGGGTGTCGATCGCACTCAAAAACTTAAAGCGATCGCTGCTTGTGAAGCGGTAACTGGAAGTACAGATAACACATCTTTATTTAATATTTTATTAGGAATTTTGGCAATTTATCTTTACCATATCTGTGGTAAAAAGCGGATTTCAATTGGAATGCCGTTACACAATCGACGGTCAAAGATTTTTAAGAAAACAATAGGCTCTTTTGCACAGGAAGTACCCCTACGAATTGAAATTGAAGAGGATGATAGTATCCTATCTTTAATTAATCGAATTTCTAGTACAACATCCGAAGCGATCAGATACGGTCAGTATGCGCTTGAAAATCCTATTCAGAACCCGATTTACGATATTTTATTAAACTATGAGCTTCAAGCCTCCTCTGAATTTCAGGGAGTCAAAGTAACAAGTGAATCGGTTCATGCAGGACATCGGACTGAAAGCCTCGCTGTTAGAATACGCGATTGGGATTCATCAGGAAACCTGGTTCTCGACTTCGATTTTCACAAAGATGTTTTTGATAAGGAACTACAAAGTTTAGCTATTCAACATTTTCTTAAGGTACTAAATTCATTTTTAGAAGAAAAAAAACAACCAGTTAGTCGAATCGATTTGCTTTCTGCTGACCAAAAACAACGTATTTTAGGCGAATTTAATCAAAAGTTAGCAAAATTTGCAACCGAGCAAACTATTTTTCAACTGTTTGAAGATCAAGCGCAAAAAACGCCAGATCGGATTGCGGTTGTTTTTAAAGACCAATCTCTTACCTACGCCCAATTGAATGCCAAAGCAAATCAATTAGCACGCTATCTTCAGTCTTTGGGAGTAAAACCAGAGGTGCTAGTAGGTCTTTGTGCAGAACGTTCTCTAGAGATGATTGTGGGGCTATTAGGTATTCTCAAAGCTGGTGGGGCTTATGTACCGTTAGACCCAGCTTATCCCCAAGACCGCCTCGCTTATATGCTGTCAGATTCGCAAGTGCAAGTGCTATTAACTCAGGAAAAGCTGATATCTTTGCTTCCTGAAAATAAAGCACAAGTTATTTGCTTAGATACAAATTGGGAAAAATTATCTCAAGAAAGCGAAGAGGATTTACTGAGTGCAACTAAGCCAGAAAATTTGGCTTATGTAATTTATACTTCAGGTTCTACAGGAAAGCCTAAAGGAGTTGCGATCGAACATCGCTCTTTGGTCAATTTTACCCAAATTGCTATTTCTGAATATGGATTAACGCTAAGCGATCGCATTCTCCAATTTGCCTCTATTAGCTTCGATACAGCCACCGAAGAAATTTACCCCTGTCTTACTTCTGGCGTAACGTTAGTGTTACGAACTGATGAAATGTTGAGTTCGGCAGCAACATTTCTGAAAACCTGCC
The DNA here is from genome assembly GCF_042747725.1 of Coleofasciculus sp. H7-2. Classification (NCBI taxonomy): domain Bacteria; kingdom Bacillati; phylum Cyanobacteriota; class Cyanophyceae; order Coleofasciculales; family Coleofasciculaceae; genus Coleofasciculus; species Coleofasciculus sp. H7-2. The sequence continues at coordinate 17,412 of NZ_JBHZGO010000014.1, read as the reverse complement.
AAGATTTAGATCTAACAGTTTTAGATTTGCCGACAGCCTACTGGCATCAAATAGTTTCTGAATTAGAGACAACAGATATCGTTCTTCCTGAATCGCTGCGCTTGGTCATTATTGGCGGAGAAAGAGCAATTCCAGAACTGGTGAGAATCTGGCAAAAGCGTGTAGGCGATTATCCCAAATTAGTGAATACTTATGGTCCCACTGAAGCAACAGTTGTCGCCACAATGTATCCCATAAACACATCCGCAAATATACAGCAACAAGTACCGATCGGACGCGCGATCGCTAACGTACAAACTTACATCTTAGATCGAAATTTACAGCCTGTTGCGATCGGTATTCCAGGCGAATTACACATAGGCGGAATTGGCTTAGCTAGAGGCTACTTAAACGACTCCAACTTAACGCAAGAAAAATTTATTCCCAATCCTTTTAGCAATGAACAAAACGCCCGCCTTTACAAAACTGGAGACTTAGTTCGCTACCTAACCGACTGCAACATCGAATTTCTTGGTCGGATTGACGAGCAAGTTAAAATTCGAGGTTTCCGCGTTGAAACTGGAGAAATTGAAGCAGCTTTAAGCGAATATCCCCAAATTAAATCAGTTGCAGCTATTGCGAAAGAAGACAAATCAGGCAACCATCGGTTAGCTGCTTATATTGTTTCTAAAGAGAAGAACGTAACCGAACAAGAGTTGCGAAAATTTCTCCAACAGAAACTTCCTGATTATATGATTCCCTCAGTCTTCACGAACTTAGATGCTCTCCCGTTGACTGCTAACGGGAAAGTTGACCGTCGCACCTTAAGCGAACTGGAAATCCAAACCAATGTTTCAACCAGATTCGTTGCACCTCGTACTCCCACAGAGGAGAAATTAGCTCAGATTTGGGCAGAAGTTTTAGGAGTCGAACGAGTGGGACTCCACGACAACTTTTTTGAACTGGGAGGACATTCCCTTATGGCAACTAAAATCCTTGCTCGTATCCGCCAAACCTTTTCAGTAGAATTACCCATACGCTCTTTGTTTGAAGCGGTTACGATAGTTGAATTGAGCGATCGCATTGAAACTATTCAATGGCTAAAATCAACCCAAGTACCATCCGCAGACAACGATCTAGAAGAAGGAGAACTATAAAACTATTAAAAAATATTTGCATTTGACAAAGTTGTAGGGTAAGCAGTGCCCATGATAAACCTTACAACCCATACAAAAAGTTGTTTCTGGGAGTGCCCACCTTACGTTAATTAGCTCCCTCTACTTATCCCTTAGTTTATAAGGATTCAAAAAATGCGAGTTTTACTTATTTATCCCCTATTTCCTAAAAGTTTTTGGTCTTTTGAAAAAGCCATAGCGCTGGCAGGTCGTAAGGCCTTGCTGCCGCCCTTGGGTTTAGTAACTGTAGCAGCAATTCTTCCCCAACAGTGGGAATTTAAGTTAGTAGACCGGAATGTGAGTCAGATAACTGAAGCGGATTGGGCTTGGGCAGATTTAGTTGTTTTATCGGCAATGATTGTCCAGAAAGAAGATTTCCTCTTTCAAATTCAGGAGGCGAAACGACGAGGCAAACCAGTTGCAGTTGGGGGGCCTTATCCAACCGCTTTACCCGACGAAGCCAAAGCGGCTGGGGCTGATTATTTGATTCTTGATGAGGGAGAAATCACCCTACCGATGTTTGTAGAAGCGCTTGAACGGGAAGAAAATGCGGGAATCTTCCGGTCTGGAGGAGAAAAGCCCGATGTCGCCCAAACACCCATCCCACGCTTCGACCTATTGGAGTTTAGTGCGTATGCACAGATGTCAGTTCAGTTTTCGCGGGGGTGTCCCTTTCAATGCGAATTCTGCGACATCATTGTTCTGTATGGTCGCAAACCTCGAACCAAAACCTCAGCACAACTCTTGGCTGAATTAGAACGTCTCTATGAGTTGGGTTGGCGAGGCACCATTTTTATGGTGGATGATAACTTTATTGGTAATAAGCGAAATGTCAAACTTCTGCTAAAAGAGTTAAAACCCTGGATGGTTAAATATAGCTATCCTTTTTCTTTTGTCACCGAAGCATCCGTTGATTTGGCACAAGACCAAGAACTGATGGATATGATGGTGCAGTGTAATTTCGGATCTGTCTTTTTAGGAATTGAGACACCCGATGAAGAGAGCTTAACTTTAACTCGCAAGTATCAAAATACGCGAGACTCTTTGAGCGAAGCCGTTCATGCAATTACGCGGTCAGGACTGCGGGTAATGGCAGGATTTATTATCGGGTTTGATGGAGAAAAAGCGGGAGCAGGCGATCGCATTGTTGAGTTTGTCGAAAAAACCGCAATTTCTACCGCCGTTTTCAGTATGTTGCAAGCGCTACCCGATACCGCCCTCTGGCATCGACTCAACAAAGAGGGACGCCTCCGGAGCGAATTGGGCAATATCAATCAAACGACATTAACGAACTTTGTGCCAACCCGTCCCTTGGAAGAGATTGGCCGCGAGTATGTCGAAGCATTTTGGAAACTGTACGAACCAGAGCGTTTTCTAGACCGCGCCTACCGTCAGTCTGTGATTTTGGCACGGGCAAAGTATCCCAAAATCCGAAAAGCTACTCATAAAAAACTGACTTGGGCATCGATGCGACCCCTACTGATTATTTTTTGGCAGCAAGGGGTTGTCCGAAAAACTCGTTGGCAATTCTGGCTCCACCTGTATAGTTTATACCGACATTATCGAGGCGGCTTGAGGCGTTATTTATCTCTTTGCTCTGAACTAGAACATTTCCTGGAGTATCGCCAAATTGTCAAACAGCAAATTGAAGCCCAATTAGCTGAGTATCTAGCAGAAGAAGCAAAGATGGTTAAAGCTTGTTTGTAAACGAATTACCTGCTAGTACTCGCTAGCCAAAAATACCACATATTTCGCCCTGAAGCATGGTTGCCAAAAAATACCTTTACCTATATTTGTTGTCCACCTCGCTTTACTTCTTATCTACCGCTGTCTGTTAAGAATTCTGCGCCTAAAATTTACTCACAATCTCCCTTCTTTTGTGTTGCTTCAATACATTCAAGACTCTATTGCCGGTATCCGTTGCGGTTGGTCGGCTGGAATGAAATTGGACAATATTAAAGACTAAAAGAAGTGGTAAAATGCAAGACTTTGAGGCATGGAGACAATCCAAAATCCCAAATCGCTTAACTCATTGCTGATTTTGTAACCAAGTAGTCAACTCGGATATTGCTGAAAAGTCGAACAGCGCGTCACTTAAATCATCTAATTGCTCAATTGACAGTCCTTGAAGCTGTTGTTGTAATTCCGGAGAAATTGTACCAAATCGACGTGAAAGCATCCGAGTTAGAGTTCCTAACTTGCCTTGTTTTGCACCTTTTTGGATAAGTTCTTGATAAATAAGTGATTCTTGCATAAGTTCCTCCCTTAAGTATTGTCGAATTAACTGTCTATCAAACTTTAAGGCTGCTAATACCTCTACACAAGCAGAAATATTTTGCTGCTGTTCTCGTTCTTCAATTCTATCTATCTATTTGTCTGGCAACCTGCTCTAACAGATTTGCTGGAACATCATTCCTTGCCAAAACAGCTAAGGGTAGCAATGCGGGATTATTCAGCATTGCTATGGCAAAAGCTATTTTTCTACTCGGCAATGATTTTCGTACTTTCGCATTTTTGGGAATTTTGGCTGCGCTTCATTGCGTAAAGATATACTAAATCTTCAAGCGGGTGTTGTAGCAGTTATAAATTTTACGGACATCTAGGTTTCTATTAGTCAGTGACAACATGAGCGATCGCGTAGCGTCCCGGAACCAGAATCGCACTCTCGTCAATAAGAGTGCATAATCGCATCTCCCGGCAACCCGACCGAATAGCCTACACTTTCCTAGAAAATACAAAGTTAGATCCTGTGCAGTAATATTATCTCAAAGAACTAAACCATGCCATATCTACTCCATCAGCTTCTAGAAACCAGCGCCAAGCGATACCCAGCTAAAGAAGCAGTCATTTATAAAAACAACGCCATAACCTATCAGCAGCTAGACACACTTTCCAATCAACTAGCCTAGGTTCTCAGAGACGCTGGTATTGAAAAAGGCGATCGCATCGGTATTTGCTTAAACAAATCCATTGAAGAAATTGTAGCAATTTAGGGCATCCTTAAAGCTGGCGCTGTCTATGTTCCCATCGATCCATTGTCCCCAGCCCAGCGAATAGCCTTTTTTATTGAAATGCAGCTAGGCAATGCTTTAGTTAGGCAAACTCGCCTTTCGGATGCGATCGCGTCTTACCAAACCGCACTCCAATTTTAGCCGGACAACGAAAGAAATATATTTGGAACTAGGAAAGGTTTTAGGAAAAGAGAAGAAATGGGAACAGGCGATCGCTGCTTACCAACGTGCGATTGAGCTAAACCCAGATTACTTGCGATCGCACAAATATTTAGGGGATATCTTAGCCGAAGGCGGTCAAATTAACGAAGCAAGTCTCTGTTATCGTCGCGCCTTGCAGTTGCAACCAAAAACCTGTTAAAGCCGTCTATTTCTCCTTCCCTAACTAAGCCGTAAATCAGATAAGTTAGAGAAATACAGAGTTAGACTCAGAATGCCATTCCGAGTAGGTGTATGATTATGAGTCCTTTGACATTAAATTTAGACACCGTTCACCTGACAGACGAACAGTTCTACAAAATCTGTCAAAATAACCGCGAGTTTAAATTTGAACGAACGGCTTCGGGAGAATTAATTATCATGTCACCCGTTGGAGGAGAAAGTGGCAATCGAGAAGCCGACTTAATTATCGATTTGGGAATCTGGAATCGGCAAACTAGACTCGGTTATACCTTCAGTTCTTCCACGATATTTAAGTTACCCAATGGTGCAGATCGCTCTCCTGATGCTGCTTGGATTCGTAGGGAACGCTGGGAAGCCCTCACTCCCGAACAAAGGCGTAAATTTCCCCCCATCGCACCCGATTTTGTCATTGAGTTAAGATCGGCAACAGAAGATCTAGAAATGTTGCGCTCCAAAATGCAGGAATATATGGATGCAGGGGTGCAATTGGCATGGTTGATTAACCCCCAACAACAGCAAGTGGAAATTTATCGCCCAGGACAGGACGTGGAAGTGCGAAATCTTCCCACAGAATTATCGGGTGAAGACCTATTGCCCAGATTTAGCTTGAGTTTATCCCCGTACTTGTAGATTGCCGGAATTCTAATTCTGTCAAGTCTCCACTGTCGATCCACACCCGCCAGCACAGTCCCAAAAGCGATCGCTTCTTACCGTCGTGGGATCCAACTAAACCCAGATTACTCGCGATCGCACAAACACTTAGGAGAACCCAACTTGGGTAATAATTCAAAATATATTGGGCATGCTCTTTGATCCCACATAACGCTAACCATAAATAAATTTATGCAACTCCAATTTGTTCTATACAATGGCGATATAAACTATTTTTCCATCGGTAAAGTATGTTTTCAACCATTTCTTAACTATGGGAAACCAAATTTTTCACTTGTTAAATTGGGTAATGATAAAAAACGTTGTATTCTTTTTCTTCGACTCTCAAATTTAATTGCTAAGGGTAAAGCATTTGCTAACCTTTCTAAGCTCACTTTTTTGATTGACTGTAGGAGATGAAGCAAAATTTTTAGGAAAATGAATTCTGCTGTACTCAGTTGACTTTTTAAGTGGTTTTGGTAAAAATTTAGGTAACATTTTTAACAGATAGGTCTTATTGCAAATGGAAGGACTATTTTTTTCTATCATGAACTGTTACACCCTATACATATAAAGCTTTTTAGGCTATTTCGTCCCGTTATCGGCGCGGTAGAAAATCGCATCAAGTACATCGCGCCCGCTCTACATCTGGCTTACTTCCCAACAACTTTTCCAACCGTAGCAGCGGGGCTATCCGTTTCCATTCCGCATCTTTCAAGTCACTCTCGTAGATATTATGACTCATCACCGCTACTCGGTTGAAGAACGCATCTCTATCACTATCCTGGATTCAATCTCGGTTCAGTTTCTCTTCACGTTTATTTACAAACAGTTTCTTAAGCTAAATCCTCTGCTGATTCTGGTCTGACTACACTGGTTCATTACCTCCAACCTTCGTTCATTGAGCTTTGACTCTGACCAAGGGGCATCAGTTAAAAAGCGGATGCGCCGCCTCGGAGGAAACCTCCGAATTTAGGCGCACCAAGGGTGTAAACGAGCGCACAGCCACCCCTACAGCGTTCTCTGCGATCTGGAACAGGTTTTTGAAGGCGCAAGCGCTATGGTGCGGTCAGCCAGATTTGCAGGAATCGCGTGACTGACTTCAATGACCACTTAATGCTGACGGCAACCGGATTGTGGAACTTCTACTTGATGGCTGCGTAAATCCCTGAAATTGCTAGAGTCGCTTGCTCACAACCATTCCCTATTTCACAACAAGTCTATTACCGTGAAGCTTGGTATAGGGGCTATCTTCCCTAAGAATTTTTGGCTGATAAATTTTACATAGTGGGTGGCGTAACCGAGGTGTTCTTGATGCTGTAAGGGCTGGACAGTGCCACTTCAATCGCCCATCCCGGCTTGAGATTGTTGAACAAGCGATCTGGAATTATGTCCATAACCGCGCAAAGGGAATCACAGGACTTACGCAACATCACCACATTTGGGGGCAACCACAGAGGGATTGAACCGACAAGAACGCTATATGTATAAGCTTTGCGTAAATCCCGATCGGTAAAATTGTTGCCAGGTCCCCATTCCCAGGCATACCAGCCAATGTCGTGCTTGTGACATTCCTCCAAGATGGTTTTATAGTCGATTTCTCCCTCTGGACTACAGATGCTTTGATGCTCACCCGCATATCCTCCGAAGCGAGAGAACTCTCCTATAATTAAGGACATAGCCTCGATCGCTCTAATCTAAACGCTATTGAAAGAGAAGATTACATCCTTGTGATTGAGGTTTTTGATGTCCGTTTTTACGAGGGAGAAACTGCTGTGTCTAATCAACTTTCTCGACGTCACCTTTTACAGATAAGTAGCTGCTTTGTTGCTGGAGCAGCTACTACTCTACTTAGCAAACTCGCTCCCGTTTTGGCTCGACCCGCTAGACTTGCAACAAAGGCAATCCCCGCGCAAAATACCGAGGTTCTTGCCCAAAATACCTCTGGCTCTATCAACAACCTGTGGAATGTAGGTGTTACATAGTGGGTGGTGTAACCGAGGTCTTCTTGATGCTGTAAGGGCTGGATACTGCCACTTCAGTCGCCCATCCCGGCTTGAGATTGTTGAACAAACGATCAGGAGTCATATCCATCACAGCGCAAAGGGAATCATTAAAAGCGTTGCCAGGTCCCCACTCCCAAGCATACCAACCGATTTCGTGCTTGTGACATTCCTCTAAGATGGTTTTATAGTCGATTTTCCCATCTGGGCTGCATATGCTTTTATGCTGACCAGCGTATCCTCCAAAACTAGAGAACTCTCCCACGATCAGGGGATAGCCTAGATCAACTGCCTTTTGTAAATTTGATCGGATAAAGTTAGCATCAGCACCATCGGACATAGACCAATAAAGGTGAACTGAGAAAAGCAAATTTTTGTCCGGGTCAGCGTTGAGTAGAGTAGGTGCAGTAGTATTGAGAACTGCTAGATTTTTACCCCACTCCGCCGCGTCTATCACCAAAGGGGTACGAATTCCTGCGGCGCGCATGGTTTTAATAGCGCTTGTGTAACCAGCAGTAAACTGATCGCTACTCACCTTGTCATCCCCAACTTCATTGCCAATATTTACTAATAGATATTTTTGATGTTTCCGAATAAGCGTCACAACAGTGGGCTGAACCCAATAGTTCACCAATTCCTGGAGGCGACTCCAGTCGCCTGTAGCATCATGTAACTCAATCATCGGGATGAGATGGTTGTTTTTAGCATTGGTAATCAGTTGATCGAGCACATTAAGGTCTGTTGGACCTTGTTGAGTTGCTATAGCCCATATGATCCTGACTGAATTAGCTCCCGTTTTGCGAATCTCTGGAAAGGAAATACTGCCTGTGGGATCGTCTCCATCCCATACCGACATTTTGTTGACTCCTCGCAAGATTACTTTGTTACCGAGCCTGTCATATAGATACCGACCTTGAGTGTAAAAGGCTAAAAATTCACGACGATTCATAAATAACTCCTTGACTCAACAGAGTCAGATTGACGGCAATTTCCTAAACCTGCTGTGGCAGTAGAAAATCTCGGTTGCTAAACAAGATGATAGTTTTGGAAACTTCGGATTAAGTGTTTCTGTATTTAAAATTCTCACTCTTTAATAAATGCGATCTGCGCTTTGCAGCAGCGCTTCGTGATCGCACATCTGTCGATCGCGCGGATTGACCCTAACGTTATGCTTGAGATAATCCTTCAACCAGTGGCAACCCCGATCTATTAACTGCTCAGGTTCTAGCATTTGGGTATTCCAGATTTCAACTTGGGCATCATCGCTGACCGAAACCAGGGTTTTACCATCCGGATTAAAAGTCAGATTCCAGAATGGATAACCATGTCCTGTGATCCTTTGGATCTCTTGCCCTTCGCCAACATTCCACTGCCGAATTGTGCCATCATCGCTGGCAGAGGCAAGGCTGTTACCGTCGGGGCTAAAGCTTAGTGCTGTCACACCAGCAGAGTGTCCTGTGAGTGTTTTCAATTCATGACCGTCTAGCGTCCAAAGTTTAATCTTTTTGTCACGACTGGCAGAGGCAATGGTTTTGCCATCGGGACTAAACCGGACGCGGGTAACGTAGTTGCTGTGCCCGTGAAATGTTTTTAAGATTTGTCCCTGAAGGTTCCAAAGTTTGATCGTGCCGTCGTTGTGAGCAGAGGCAATGAGCTTGCCGTCGGGGCTGAAGCTCACACTCCATACCTTACCCGCATTTGCTTTGAGCGTTCTCAGTTCTCGACCGTCAATCTGCCACAGCTTAATGATGCCATCGTAACTGGCAGTCGCCAGGGTCTGACCATCGGGACTAAAACTCACCTCACGGACTTCATTACTGTGCCCTTTGAAGGTTTTCAGGAGTTGTCCCTTGAGGTTCCAAAGTTTGAGAGTTTTGTTACAACTGGCAGAGGCAATGGTTTTGCCATCGGGACTAAAGCTGAGGCTCCAAATACGATTCCAATTACCGCTCTTGGCGCTAATCGTTGCCAGCGCTTGCCCCGCCCGACTCCACAACCGAATTGTCTGATCATCTCCGGCTGTGGCAATGGTGTTGCCATTGGGACTAACGCTCACACTATATAGAGAATCGGTATGTCCAATCAAGGTCTGATGATTTTCATTGCTCAACTTCCACAACCTGACGGTATCATCTCCGCCAGCAGTCGCGATCGCCTGACCATCGGGACTAAAACTAAGTCCAAACACAAAGTTGTGATGTCCTTTGAACGTTTTGAGTAATTGTCCCTCCAGATTCCATAATTTGGCAGTTTTATCGGCGCTGATTGAGGCGATTGTCTGACCATCTGGACTGAAACGCACCCCAATGACGAAATTATCATGTTTGCCAATCTTTGTAATCATCTTTCCCTCTAGGTTCCACAGTTTAATCTGGGTGTCTCCACCTGCTGTGACAAATGACTTACCATCCGGACTAAAACTGACTCCAAAAATTGCTTGTGGACTTGCCCGGAAGCTTTTGATTTCCTGCCCATCCATCCGCCAAAGTTTGACAATTCCCCCTTGATCTGCAGCGACGATGGTTTGTCCATCCGGACTGCAACTAAGGCTCCAAACCTGTAACTCATGTCCCGCCAGTGTTTTGATTTCCTGCCCATCCATCCGCCAAAGTTTGACCTTATGGTTGGTACCAGAAGCCGCAATCACTTGACCATTGGGACTAAAACAAAGATCAGCCATAAAATTTTCTTCATCGGCTTGCCCAGGGAAGGTGATCAATTCTTTGCCCTCCACCGTCCACACTTTAACCGTGTTGTCGGCACTGATCGCTGCAATTCGCTGTCCATTCGGGCTAAACTTCACACTTCTGAAAGACTGATTTTGTCCCGATAGTCGTTGGAGTTCTCGTCCATCAATACTCCACAGCCTGACTGTGTTGTCCTCACTCGCAGTTGCCAGAGTCTTGCCATCTGGACTAAAATCCACACTTCTGACCTGATCGTTGTGACCTTCTAAGCGATCGCGTTCACTGATTTGAAATAGCGATCGCTGCAAAGCCAACCGGACAGATGCTTGGGTGTTGGCATCGGCCCAAGGAGCGGCTTTTAACTGAATGGCAGCTTTGAGGGCAGCGAGTAAGGCATCCAGTTCTTGATTGGCATTTAGTGCAGCCGTTGAGGAGAGACTAAGGGATTTGATTCTTTCCAGTTGTGTCTCCTGGATCATCCTTACCGCCCAGATTCCCGTTGCGATCGCCACCAATAGGGAAAGCGCCAGGATCGTCCCGCCTGTCCGGATGCGTCGAGTAGCCTTGTGGTTTGCCTGTGTCAAGGTTTGATTGGCGTCTGCCAGTACCAGGTTGGCTTCTGCCAGAATCCCGGAAGCTTCTGCTTCTGCCTGAAACCGCTGTTGTAAATCGCTTTGTTCTAATTCGCGACTCGCCTCTAAAAAGCGATAATCTTGGTCGCTAATGCTTTTATCTGCTGCCCACTGCTGGGCTTTTTGTAACATCTCTCCGCGCAACAGCCATGACTCTTCTTGTCCCTTTGATTCAAGCCAACCTGCTAACGCTACCGAATAAAAATCAGGACGAATGGCGGCTAATTCTTTCTCAACCCAAGTCTGATCAAAAACAGATTCATAAATGCGGTTATAAACGCAGAGCTTGCCTTGTTGCTTGACGACTAATCCTGACAGTTGCAATTCCATTTGTTCAGGACTGTCATCTACTGTTATTGCTTTGAGGTGTAAAATCTGCTGATAAAGCCCTAAAAGCCGACCTCTGCGCTGACCACTGCCTCGAATGCGATCGCGGATTGTCCTCAAATGCGGAGGATTATCCTGAGACTCCCAATTCTCAACAATATACCGTTGAACCAACTGCTCAATGTTTGGCTTTCGGCTTTCAGCTTTCTCTGCAACCAGCTTACATAACTTCTGAGTGAGAAAGGGTTGCCCACCTGTCCAGTCTAAAATCTCTTGTAAAACCGTCACCGGATTATCTACGCTTGCGATTAATCCCTGAGTTAAAGGTGACTTAGCTTCTGCCAGTTTAAACCCGGTCAGATCGATTGCTCGACCGATGTTAAAGGGGGTTCTTTGTTTATCAACCATCAACTCGGCTGGGACTGCGACTCCCAATAAACAGAAGGTTAAGCGATCGTAGAGGGGATTGTGCGAGCGCTGTTCATAGCAAGCGCGAATTAAGGCAAACAAATCGTCGGTTGAAAAATTTAAGCTTTTGACATTATCAATTTCTTCTAAAAAAATACAGACTCTAGGACTAGAAACTTTGACCAATAAAACATCTTCAATGAACAGACTGAGTTGTTGAATTGCCGAGAGTTCGGTTTGTTCGCTTCTCCAAGCTTTCAAATCAAACTTTCCTGAAAGCTTGAAAACTCTGACCAATTCCACCACTAACCCTTTGTACCATTGGTCAGCAGTCACCTGCTTTGCACCGAGTTTAGTTACATCAACTGCTGCACAAGCAATTTTTTTGGCTTCCAACAGTTGCATCGTTCGCGCCTTCAAGCTCGACTTTCCCATCTGCCGAGAGTTGAATACATAACAAAATTCACCCTTTTCCAAAGCTGCTAACAGTTCTTGGTCAGCTTGCCGAGTTACATAACAAAGTGCATTGGGCGGTAAGCTTCCTCCAACCTTATATTCGTAATCTCCGTGATAGATTGTATTGATCATTTTGCTAGGTTTGGAGAACTCAACTCTCAAGAAAGATTGGTACTGAAATACTGACGATATAGCTCACAACTCGGTGTTACCTGGTTGCCATTGAGATGTACGAGTCCCATACTGTCTAACTGATAGACAGCCACGGATTCCAACTGAACTGGACTTTGAGCAGTCACAACCTGCTTCAATGCTGCGGCTAATTCTGGCTGCTGTTTCACATGCCCTAAGCAACGCCGCAAATGGTCACTATAAATCCCAGCATGAGTGGGAGCAGCTTGCAGTAATTGCCCCAGTGTCACATCTTGGTGTGCAAGGTGATACAAGGCAAGTCGAATCAGATAGGGATGCCCTTCGACCATCGTGGTTAATGGTTGGGTTTCTTCAACAGTCCAAGTCAGACCATGTACCTGAGCCAAAGTCTGGACTTGCTGTTGATTAAACGGCGGCAATCTTAGCGGCAACCCAACATTAAACGGAGATTGATTGATATTTAAGGAGATATACACTTCTGTTGAGTGCGCTATAACCAATCGAAGTTTTCGCCAACTTTCCTCAATCATGGCTTCTTCATGCCATTCTCGGAGTAGCGCCAGAAAATCTTCAGCAATATCAGGATAGTTAAAAACGGTATCAATTTCGTCCAAGGCGATTACTAAATTTGTGTCTAGTTGCGCTAATAAATAAGTTTGAAAGTAGCCTGTACAACTTACCTTGCTACCAATTTCTTCGTCCCAATAATCATCAAGTTTTGGTTCTATATTCAGTTGTCTGGTAACGTTCAAGCAAAACCAGCGTAAAAATTTATTTAAGTTTGTAAAGACTGTTTTTTCAGCTTTTCGCAAATTCAGGCGAACAACTTGATAATTTTGTTGCTTGGCATAGGCTAAAACTCGATGGAGTAAAGAGGTTTTCCCTATCTGTTTGGGACCTCTAATCCGAATAAGAGAACCCGGCTTCAAAATCTCTTTGTAACAGTCGGATTCAATTGGGGGACGCTCTATATAAAAAGGAGAATCTAACGCGAGGGGTCCGTCTGGAAATTCTAAATTTGTTGCAAAAGTTAACATTGGTGAGGTGGTTTCTAAATCAATTTGCCTTTGCCATTCTCGCTTGAGCGCCTGTCGAAAGCTCTTTTTAGTAACGTCTTCTCCTAATGCGTCCGAGAGCTTCTTCCACAATCGATAACCAATGTCTTTATTGATGTAGCTAACACTGCGAAAGAGTTGTTCGGCAATCTCCTCATAACTCTTGCCTTCCCACGCACCTTGCAGCACCTCGATTTCAATGTCGCTGAGATGCTTTCCAGTATGTTTAAATACCAGTGTGCCAACTAGATTTTGAGTTTGCTCCCAAGACAGTTCTGATTCAGGGTGCATAACTTAGATAAGCAAGGTGAATACCCTTGGTTATATCAAGGATTGATAAGTGAAGCAATTGGGTAACTTAACCTGACTTTTCCAGACTTTTTGCTTCAAACACGATTTGCAACCTAAGTTTGTCTGATTTATTGATAGAAACTTCCAGAACTTCCCCAGTTATCAGATCGAGTTCTGATCAGTAACCATAGTAGACATGAAGCAGAAATGAAAGCCTAATTTAGGTGAGTAATCAACGATTAACTAGCTACCGATATGACCCTTCTGGTTCAATCAGGGACTCTACCAAAATTCGACTATGACTAAGAAAATCAGAACTGAATTGAACCAACTAAGGAAAACAAAAATGAACACACTAAATGCTCGCTTTCTATCCGCAATGTTGGCGGGTCTGAGTTTGTCTTTTGGACAGAGTGCTATGGCTGGCGGCTTTGGTAACGATGTCAAACTTTGCCCTGCTGGCCAACCATGTATCACAGGGTATCAGTCCGGCAATCAGATTATCTTCAAATTTACTAATGATGGTTGGGACTTTTTCAATGTTCGATATGCACGAGTAGGAGGTGGAGAAAAACAACTAGAAAATCGCTCCGGATCATTCACTTTCAACAATGTTCAATCAAATCGTGTTTATACACTCAAAGTCCAAGGTTGCAACTCACACTTTTTAGGGCGATCGACTTGCTCTCCCTGGACTGAGGAGTCCGTTACTACACGATAACGGGTAGCAACCATCTATGACTGAGCAAATTAGGATTAGGCATCGTGGGTGCCTAAATCCAAATACCAAACGTATCAGTCATCAGAAGAGTACAAACTCAGTATTCAACTCACTGCAATCTTTACACACAAAGTAGGTTCACCATGTTTTTCTCATCAAAGTCTCATTCACTTACCAATACGACCATTCTGCGTCGAACAGCTCTGCTAGTTGCCATCGCAACTTCGATCGGTGCTGCTTGTTCCGTCCCAAGAGTATCTGCTACATCGCTGGGTGTCCATACTCCTCTAGTCTCAGCTTCTACTGTTAAGAGCAGTCCTGTTCGGCAGTTTTCTATTGCCCAAAGCAGGACACAAGAGAGCGTGCAAGGCATCATCTACGCCGTAATGGATAACGGCGATCTCAAATGGTATCGCCACGATGGAAGAGCTGACGGCACTTTCAGATGGACAGCGGGTGACGGCGGCAAAAAAGTTGGCACTGGATGGAACTTCAAGCAGGTATTCTCTGGTGGCGACGGCATCATCTATGGCATCAAAGATAATGGCGACTTAATGTGGTATCGCCACGATGGAAGAGCTGACGGCACTTTCAGATGGACAGCGGGTGACGGCGGCAAAAAAGTTGGCACTGGATGGAACTTCAAGCAGGTATTCTCTGGTGGCGACGGCATCATCTATGGCAT
>NZ_JBHZGO010000014.1:0-2677 GCF_042747725.1 Coleofasciculus sp. H7-2 | reverse complement strand
TCAAAGATAATGGCGACTTAATGTGGTATCGCCACGATGGAAGAGCTGACGGCACTTTCAGATGGACAGCGGGTGACGGCGGCAAAAAAGTTGGCACCGGATGGAACTTCAAGCAAGTATTCTCTGGTGCTCTGTAGGATCATCAATGCAATCGCGAATTTGATGGGTTGGGTTTCCTAACATCAACCCAACCTCTTCAATGGATCAGGACTTACGCAAGATGTGGTTGAGAAGCTGATTATTCCGTAGCGGTAATTCATGAATTACCGCTACTTTCGTTGTGTTTTGCGTAAGTCCTCTGGATGAAGCAATTGGGTAACTTACCTGACTTTTCCAAACTTTTTGCTTCAAAAGCAATTTTTGACCCAACTTTGTCTGATTTCTTGATTGCCACTTCCAGAACTTTCCCAGTTATCATATCGAGTTCTGATCGGTAACCATAGTAGACATGAAGCAGGAAATGAAAGCCTAATAAATTAGCTGTCACGTTAATTAGGCTGTCATAAAAACTAACAAAAACAGAGGAACTCTCATGAGAACTAATCGTAAAATCGCCTTGCTAGCTTCAACAGCCTTACTCCTAGGTGGAGGTTTCACAATCGCTCAAAAGTCATCTGTGACAACGCCAGAACAATTAGTTTCAATGTGTCGAGGTGGCGGATACCCTCATTTCAACCCCTTGAAACGATGCGATGACCCTTTGGTATCTGCATACCAGGGAAGCGATCGCATCAATCGCCACAGCTTCCTATAAAGGTAAGCACGTCAAATTCCACTCACAACCTTAACGACTTCCACTGTTGCAGCGATCGCACCCTAACAACTGCGTGTACCGGATTGACCGATAATCTTTTTGCTTCGTTCAAGTCCCTTGCAATCGGTGACGCTGGTCGTTAGGACGCTTACAGAAATAACTTGCGTAACTTCAAACCTAGAATCGCCTTCCCAGATGGATCGCAATGATATTAGTCATACAAGTTAATTTTGAAAGGCTCATTAGACTTTATCGCTATCGGGTGCGGCGAACGAGCCACAAATCCAAGAGTACCCACAGTCACCCACTGAAGGAGAAAGATAATGTACCATACGAAGATTCCCAAGCTTTCACCTCTTCCGACGACGCTCGCCCCCTCGGCGATCTTGCTCCCGCCATTGCCTGCCGGTGCCCCCAGTGCGCGAGCGCTAGCCGGGGTAGACCCGTGCGCGTCGCTCACTCCGCAAGCTCTTCAACAGGTGATCGACAAAGTTGCCGAAAGTCTAGCAAAGGCGGAAAGCGATGTGATCGCTAACGGCACGACGGGCTCTTATGCCGCCGCCGCCGTCTACCATCGCGACTATCTGGCTGAAGTCCACCAGAACCTGCTATTTCTCCAATCATGGCTGAAGAATCTGGGGCTTGATACGCCATTCGTGACCAACGCGACTGCGGCATACAACATCCACGGCTATGTGCGAGAGGCTGTCTACCCGTTACACCACGCACGGCACTGGGCCACGATCAGTGTCGTGTACCACACGAGTTCGGATGCGTTCGATTCGTATAACCTGACATCGGAAGCGATTGATCTGGCCGAAGCGTTAGGGGTACAGGCTGGACGCTGTTATATGAGTACCTACTTTGCGTAATGTGAGCGATCGCAGCCTAACCATCGCATATACCGCATGAGTAATCTCTGGTTTTGTTTCGGTATTGTCTATATCTGGTGATGTTAGCCATTAGGCTCAACCAATTGCTTCAGATAAACTGATGCAAAAAATCTGTCAAATAATATAAAGAGGAGAAAAATATGGGCTTTCACGCTAGTTGGGTTCATGGAAACGCTCTAACTGTTGAGAATCCGGAGAACTTGAATCGCGTCGGGCATTTTGGGTGGGGTGCTGACATGCAGGTAAAGCCTGGTAAAGCTAGCTGGTTTCATATTGCGCTCCCGACGCCAGTTATCCTTAACGATGCTCGGTCGAACTTGATCCGTGTCTTCCTCATGTTTGAGTCCGAGCAAGGGAGCATTCGCAACGTTCACGTTTACGATGGATCATCCAAAGTACAAGAGTTCAATGACTTGCTCATCACAGGAGAACATCGGATCGCCCTTGATGGAGTGAATACGTTCAACCTGACAAATCCACACACAGTAATTTTCGGTATCGGTGTGTCTTTCTTATTTATCGCTGACATTGGGTTTGACTCAGCCATCCCACCCTCTCGCCTGATCCTGGCAAGTTCTGGTGGCGACTATACCACGTGATCTTCCTAATGGATCATCCAAAGTACAAGAGTTCAATGACTTGCTCATCACAGGAGAACATCGGATCGCCCTTGATGGAGTGAATACGTTCAACCTGACAAATCCACACACAGTAATTTTCGGTATCGGTGTGTCTTTCTTATTTATCGCTGACATTGGGTTTGACTCAGCCATCCCACCCTCTCGCCTGATCCTGGCAAGTTCTGGTGGCGACTATACCACGTGATCTTCCTATTAGTGCGATCGCTGTTCTTGCAGGTTGAGTTGATGCAAGAAAACTAACATCTTCTTCCACTCACAACCCTAACGGGACTTGAACTTTGTTCAAGCCCAAACAAGCCCTAAATGGGCTAGGTGTAAGGCAAATACGTCAGTATTCTCCTGAAGCCAACGGACAAACCGATAGGATATAGCTGTTCTAAAAGCTGACA
>NZ_JBHZGO010000013.1:0-55329 GCF_042747725.1 Coleofasciculus sp. H7-2 | reverse complement strand
GCGGAATCTTAAGAAATAATTAAGAATTAGTAGGAAAACCCTAGCTGAAAAAGTATGGAACTTATGCAGCTGCAACCTATCTCCCAGTCCCAGAGGATCAGGACGATGCAATGCGAAAAAATCGATAATGGTAGGAACGGTGGCTGTTCTAGCATGGATGTATCGCCACAGCATTGCCTCAGTTCATTGGGATTAGGTGATGAACAGCTGCTACGCGCCAGCGTTGGAAATGCACCGATTATCTTGTATGCCCTGGATAGCAATGGCATTTTTACGCTTTCTGAGGGCAAGGGGCTGGAGGCTGTCGGATTGAAAGCAGGTGAGGTCGTCGGAAAGTCGATCTTTGACCTTTACAAAGACCAGCCTGACATCTTAGCCAATATTCGCGACGTTTTGGCTGGAAAAGAGGCGACCTGGATTGCCCAGATGGGTAATCTGGTGTACGAAAACCGCACCACCCCCCTGCAAAATCAAACAGGTCAAGTGGTTGGTCTAGTGGGTGTGGCGATTGACATTACGGAACGCCAGCAAATAGAGGAAAGGTTACGGCAACTGGCGGCGGCGGTTGAATTTGCGGAAGATGCGATCGCTATCACTTCCACTGACTTAACTTTTCCCGGCCCAGAAATCGTCTTTGTCAATCGCGCGTTTACGAGAATGACCGGCTACACCCCAGAGGAAATCATCGGTGAATCACCGAGAATCTTGCAAGGGCCAAAAACCGATCGGACTCTCCTCGACCGACTGCGGCAAACTCTGACCGACGGGAAAGTATTTTATGGCGAAGCGATCAACTATCGCAAAGATGGCACGGAGTTTTACAACGAGTGGCACATCGAACCCATCAAAAATACACAAGATGAGATTACCCATTACCTAGCAATTCAACGCGATATTACCAAGCGCAAGCAAGTAGAGTCGCAATTATTCCATGCAGCCTATCACGATGCTCTAACAAGTTTGCCCAACCGAGCTTTTTTTATGGATCGGTTGCGACAAACCCTGGAACGGGCTAATCAGTGCCAGGATTATTTATTTGCTGTGCTGTTTTTGGATGTCGATCGATTTAAAGTGATTAACGATAGCCTGGGACACTTAGCGGGAGATCAATTGCTGGTAGCGATCGCTAAAATTTTACAGGCATCTATGCGCCCAGAAGATACGGTGGCGCGGTTGGGCGGAGACGAGTTTGCTATCGTGCTAGCAGATTTATCAGACCTGAGTCAAGTCACTCTCATTGCCAATCGATTGCAACAGCAACTGCGAAAACCATTGCAGATTGAGGGGCAAGAAGTGTTCAGCACCATCAGCATTGGCATTGCTTTGAGTATGCTGGGCTATGACCAGGCAGAAGACATCCTGCGCGATGCTGACATTGCCATGTATCGGGCAAAAGCACTGGGTAGGGCGCGGTATGCGGTGTTTAACAAGACTATGCACCACCAAGCGGTTGCCCGATTGCAGATGGAAACGGATCTGCGACACGTTCTGGAACGCCAGGAGTTACGGCTGCACTATCAGCCGATTGTATCGCTGGCAACAGGTCAGATTACTGGCTTTGAGGCGCTGGTGCGCTGGCAGCATCCCACACGCGGCTTAGTTTCCCCGGCTGAGTTTATCCCCGTGGCGGAAGAAACGGGACTGATTTTGCCGATAGGCGAGTGGGTACTGAGTGAGGCTTGCAGTCAGTTGCAACGCTGGCATTCAGCATTTCCGAATTACCGGGGACTGACAATGAGCGTAAATTTGTCTGGCAGGCAGTTTTTGCAACCCGATTTAATTGAGAAGATTGACCAGATTTTGCGGAAGACGGAGTGCGATCCCTACAGTTTAAAGCTAGAGATTACCGAAAGCGCGATCGCAGACAATGAAGATGCGATCGCTATGCTGGAATATCTAAGAGTGCTTGGCGTTGAGCTATCGATTGATGACTTCGGCACCGGCTATTCTTCTTTAAGCCGGTTGTATCATTTTCCTATTAATACCTTGAAGATTGACCGTTCTTTTATTAGTCGGATGGGCATCGGTGGCGAAAGTTTACCGATTGTCCGGGCAATTGTGACGCTAGCTAATAATTTGGGGATGGATGTCACCGCCGAGGGTATCGAAACGACTCAGCAGATGGAACAACTCCAGGCGATGGGATGCGAATCCGGGCAAGGATATTTGTTTTCTAAGCCAGTTGATAGCATGGCAGCTGAGACATTAATCGCCGCGTCATTTCGGTACGATCTTAGAGCGATATGAGCGATCGCTACTGGGCTAAGGTGTATAAAAAACTGGCTATTTTACATATTTGTTAATAAATTTGCACGCTGTCTTAATTTGTCACTAATGGAGACTTCACCTTATTTTCACTCAAAGTCCATTACTTCTGATTTTGTTAAGTAAATAGGCTGTTACTGCTTGAGCCGCATACTAAAGCAATAGACAGGTTATTAGTTAAAATATTTAGATTATTTTAATATTCTTACTTTTATAAGTAGGAAAAGTAGGATAAGAAGGAATAATAAGTAATAATTTGTTATGTTTCATTTTTCAGCATTTTATTGTGGTAATAATTAATTGTTAATTTACTCATTTCAGAGGGTGTACAATTAACAGCTATATTTGTTTTGCTGTAAACTTATAAACTGTGGTGACTTGATGCTATTTTTAGCATAAGTTGTCACGATGTTGTAAATGAAAAAAAGTGTTAACAAATCCCGCTCTTCAATCCTTGATGATAAACTTCAAGTACATAATTTGAATAGCATCATTTTCCATCTGAGGTCATTCGGCTGTACAGATGGTGCTATTCGTGTCAAGGGTTATGAAATGATTCATATGATTGACAAGGAATAAGTTCAGGGAATAGAAAAAGTGGGTACTGCCTATGTCGTTGCACTGGGCGGCAAGCGAATTGATTCACAACAAAGGAGAAATTGAGCATGGCTAAATTCCGAATTCTTTCGATTGACGGTGGTGGAATCAGAGGAATTATTCCTGGCACCATTTTATTAACACTAGAGCAAAAAATTATTCAACGAACGGGCAATGCTGATGCCAAAATTTCCGACTATTTCGACTTTATTGCTGGCACCAGTACTGGGGGGATTTTAAGCTGTCTTTATCTACTTCCCGGTCAGACTAGCGATCCGACTCAGCCTCGACCTCGAATTACTGCAAAATCCGCACTCGATATTTATCTGGAGAACGGCAACAGAGTTTTTGCTACAGATCGATATCAAAGACTGCGTTCCGGAGACGGTATTTTGGATGAAAAATATTCCGCTGCTAACCTAGAAAAGCTGATTTTAGACTATTGTCAAGATACAAAGTTAAGTCAACTTTTGAAGCCTTGTCTCATTACTTCTTACGACATTAAAAGAGGAAAACCGCAGTTTTTTACCCAGCACGATGCTCGTGAGTTGGGCGACAGCAATGATTTCTATGTAAAAGACGTGGCACGAGCGACATCGGCTGCCCCAACTTTCTTTGAGGTGACTAATACCCAATCGCTTTCTGGAGTAAGTTATCCTCTAGTGGATGGAGGCGTTTTTGCTAACAATCCCACCCTCTGTGCCTATGCGGAAGTTCACGCGAAATTCTTGAAGACTCCTAAAGGATTCGTTCAGAAAAAACATTTAAGTTCAAAAGGAGAGCAAGCAAAGGACGTAAGCGAGATTTCCGCGAAGGACTTACTAATTCTGTCTTTGGGGACTGGGCGAACTGCTCTCAATTACGAGTACAAACAAGCTAAAAATTGGGGAGCAGCTGAATGGGTGAGACCAGTCATCGATATCATGATGTTAGGAGTTTCCCAAACGGTTGATTATCAACTCCAACAAATTTACGACTGCATTAATCAACCGAAGAGTTATCTCAGAATCGACCCTCTTCTGCCCAAACCCAAAACAATGGTGCAAATGGATAATTCTACACCACAGAACGTGCAAGATTTGAAAGAACTTGGCGTTGAGACAGTTGAGCAAAACAGTGAAAAACTTGATGATTTCTTGGAATTGCTGCTTAAAGAAGCGCAAGGTTGATTAATCTCCGAGAAATCTGCTGGCGACTGCGGGGTATAGCTTTGTTTGAGAATGCCTCAGACTTAAGCCAGTAATGATTGTTCCAAGGCGATCGCTCTCATTTGAAAGTGCTAAGTTCTGAGTGGAAGCAAACAGACTTACATCACTTGATTGTGGGCGATCGCTCTGACTATATGAATTCGTTGATGGAAAATCAATCCTCAGAACACCACGCACAGTTGGCACAATGGCTGCACCGCTTGGTGGAAATCCTGCGAAGCCAAGGAGGCTCTACTTGGAGAGATTTTGTGCAAACGGTTTCGGAAAAAACTGCCGTAATTGACCTGGATGGAATTCAGTTGCGAGTGCGGGCGCATGGCGGCGAACAACTCCAAGTCAAAAGCGAATATCCAGTGGCACTGGAGTCAGTCAATTTTCGCAGCGAAGCCGAAACTCTCCGAGATGTAATTGCTGGCAGGTTGACCTTAGATGCAGCATTGGTTACTGACAAGCTTTATCTGCGGGGTAATTTACAAGACCTGCTTGGTATACACCAAATTGTGATGGGAATCTTAGCCGACAGTGCCATTAACCCGCAGTTGCGGCATTTGTGGGCAGAGTTCGATGAATTGTGGCTTCGTTCCCCTTCTTTACCGCCTTGCCTTTCTCTGGAACATCAGAGACCGTCCTACGGTGAGCTAATTCGCAGAGTGCCCGAAGATGTACTTAACATTCAAGTTTACCCAAAAGAAGAGAACCTAGCCGGGTAGACAATCGTCTATCCATCCCCTTCATCTGACAGTTTCCATCTTTAAACCAATAACAACGATAACTATGAGTAAAACAACCATCACGATCAAAGTCTCTTCAGCGGGTGCCAGATGCGGAAACTCTGCCAGCATTACCGTCAACGACACGGAAATCGGGTTTGGTAATTATACTCGCGGACTCAACGTGGCAGTCTTCGACCAAGCCACAGGTCAAGTCATTTCTGGTGCCACATTCGATACCTTTATCGCTGGGAATGCCGATAGCTTTGCTTACTTCATCGACACGCTGGTGATTGGTCAAATCGTGGCGATCGCTGTACTTGATGACGCCAGTGCTTCTTTATTCTCAGACCCGGCGATCGCAGAACGTGTTAATAAAGCCTTAGAATCAATCGGCAGCATTAAATACCCTAACCTGCAATTTCAAAACTCCTGGGCACTGATTGGGCAAAAAGGAACTCAACCGGGAAGTGCCGCCGAAGAAGTGTCTGGCAACTCAGCTGTAAGCGTAACTCGTGCCTTTGAAGTAGAACCAATCAACACTCCTCGCCTTGGGGTAGGGGCTACCTCAGTTAGTTCGCTGCATCAAGGTGAAGTAGAAATTACTCTCAACGGCACCAATATTTCCCTTGAGGGAGGGTATCAACCAGGACTGAACGTGGCAGTGTTTGATGAAGCCAAAGGCACTTTATTAACAAGTCACGCCTTTGATGTAGCGGAGAATGCAACGGCGGCGGATGCTTTTGTGCAACTAATTAGTAGTTTGCCTACTGGGCGGATAGTTGCTGTTGTTATGAAAGGAGAAAGCAACAACCCGATTCCAGATTCAGTTAAGAAGGCCTGTGCCACTTTAGGCTCTCTCAAAGTCTACTATCTCTACCACAAAGGAATCTGGGCAATGGTGGGGGCGAAAGGCAAAAGCGTGGGGTCAGCCATTGAAAACCTGGACAATGGCTCTCAGTTTTATGCAGGCGATTATGCTTTCCTGATTGGGACTGGAGTGTCTGTGCGTTCTTGGGAAGTTCTAGAAGTAACGGTTCCAACACCCACGCCGACTCCGACTCCTACTCCCACGGCGACTCCGACAGCACCTGCACAGGATGTCCCACGACCTAGAATAGACTACTACCTCGTTGCCAAACACAGCGGTAAAGTTTTAGATGTGGCAGGTGCTAGCACTAGGAATGCAGCCAATGTCATCCAATTTGAAAATCGAGGAAATGACAACCAAAAATGGCAGTTACAGGAGGCGGGAGATGGCTATTACTACCTCGTTTCCAAACACAGCGGTAAAATTTTAGATGTGGCAGGTGCTAGCACTGAGAATGCAGCCAATGTCATCCAGTTTGAAAATCGAGGAAATGACAACCAAAAATGGCAGTTACAGGAGGCGGGAGATGGCTATTACTACCTCGTTTCCAAACACAGCGGCAAAGTCTTAAATGTGGCAGATAATAGCACTGAGAATGCAGCCAATGTCATCCAGTTTGAAAATCGAGGAAATGACAACCAAAAATGGAGATTTAAGCTGGTGTAGTTAAGTTTTCAGCCCAGGCATAAATAAAGAGCTTATAATTGCCCATTTGATATTTTGCATCAACCTAATAGTCCGCCAGAAACCTTAGATGGCTGCAAGATGTGTGCCTAACTACTATCAATGTTAAATCTACAGTTTTTGTCTCTCGTTTCACCTTCTAAGTATATGAGCCGAAATCAATGTAACAAATACCTAACGCCCAGTCCCCTTCCCTACAAGATAGAGGGGAGAATTACCATCACTTTGTAAGGAAGAAGTTAGGAAAGAGGTTTTATGTTTAATTGTGTCTAGCTCTTTAACAACACAAGAAACACAGCCAGAGATGGAATCAAAAACGAAGTCGAATTCTTTGCTATCTTTTATGCACGAGCGCTACAATAAATTAAAAAATACCTTCAACTATCACATCTATTTGTGCAATATCTAAGATTTGGAAAAAAATTACCAATATTGTTTTGCAGGTTTTGTTGACTACAGACACAACAAAGATGAGTGAGATGTTTTTTGCTAAGTTACTTCAGTCTAGTTTGACTACTCAGTATTTTCGCTCAATCAGTCTCTTTGAACACAACCGCCAGTTGAAATTTTTAAACACTTTATAAACGCCAGCAAGTCGGGACAAAAATATATAAATAATTGCTTTGCTTAGGTTTTCGTTTTTCGATTTTTGTTAAGAAAAGTTTTTCCTAATTTTAAACTCATTAACTAATCATTAAGAGGAGCCAAAAACATGAATGTGGTATATCTGTTAGGTGTTTGCTGTATAATTTTTTTTACAATACGCAAAAGCAATTCTAATCAAGATCAAGGAGTACAGCTTGTGGCTAATGTGAAAACTTCTGGTATTTGGGCAAATGTAACTGGAGAAGCGAATGCATCTGCTGGTAATCTAAATGGTGTTGGCACAAACCAAATTATTTGGGGAACTCCTTATCTCCCTAAGAATCCCGAAGGTAAGCAAAGTGCCTATCGCTTCGATGGGGTAGATTCTAAGCCTTTACCCCTAGATGGTACAGACTTTTTATTAGGAACATTTACCCACGTCAATTACCGAATTCAAGGCTCTAGCATTCTTTCAGCTAATTTAAAGTTAACTTTGGAGATTGAAGGGGGCTTAAAAAAAGAGTTTAACTTCATATTCAACCACAATGAGACACCCAATGATGGTGTTAATGGTACCTGTCCGGCGACACCTGGATATAATCCCCCTTGTCCAGATATAGTCTCAGTTCCCACTCTACAATCACACGAAACTGTAACAGTTGACGGTAAGGAGTACGCTCTGTCTATTACTGGGTTTCTCCAAGACAGTAAGGTGGTTAATCAATTTATCACCCAAGAAGATCGGGATAACAGCGCCCAACTGTATGGGAAGTTAGTGGAAGCGAAACCACCAGTAGAACCCCGTCCGCCAGTAACAGTGGAACCCCGTCCGCAAGTAACGGTGCAACCCCCAGCGCCAGTAGCGGTGCAACCCCGTCCGCAAGTAACCGTGGAACCCCGTCCGCAAGTAACGGTGGAATCATTAGTACCGCAATACGTAATAATACCGCAACCAGGGGGATTCCAACAACCAGGCTTCATGCAGCCGGGACAATCTTTCGTCTATGTAATCGGACAACCAGGCTTCATGCAGCCAGGACAATCTTTCGTCTATGTAATCGGACAACCAGGCTTCGCTATCGGCGGACAACCAGGCGGCTTCTTTCCTGGACAACCAGGCTTCGCTATCGGCGGACAACCAGGCGGCTTCTTTCCTGGACAATCCGGTGGCTACATCCCCGGACAACCCGGTGGCTACATCCCCGGACAAGGCTCAATCGTGATCCAAGGACAACCAGGTGGTTTCATCCCTGGACAACCAGGTGGCTACATCCCTGGACAACCCGGTGGTTTCATCCCTGGACAACCAGGTGGTTTCATCCCCGGACAACCAGGTGGTTTCATCCCCGGACAAGGCTCAATCGTGATCCAAGGACAACCAGGCGGCTACATCCCCGGACAAGGCCCCACTGTAATCCAAGGACAACCAGGCGGCTACATCCCCGGACAACCCGGTGGTTTCATCCCTGGACAACCAGGTGGCTTCATCCCTGGACAACCAGGCGGCTACATCCCCGGACAAGGCCCCACTGTAATCCCCGGACAACCAGGCGGCTACATCCCCGGACAACCCGGTGGTTTCATCCCTGGACAACCAGGTGGCTTCATCCCTGGACAACCAGGCGGCTACATCCCCGGACAAGGCCCCACCGTAATCCCCGGACAACCAGGCGGCTACATCCCCGGACAAGGCCCTACCGTAATCCCCGGACAACCAGGCGGCTACATCCCCGGACAAGGTCCCACCGTAATCCAAGGACAACCAGGCGGCTACATCCCCGGACAACCCGGTGGCTACATCCCCGGACAACCAGGCGGCTACATCCCCGGACAACCAGGCGGCTACATCCCCGGACAAGGTCCCACCGTAATCCAAGGACAACCCGGTGGCTACATCCCCGGACAAGGTCCTACCGTAATCCAAGGACAACCAGGCGGCTACATCCCCGGACAAGGTCAAGGTCCCACTGTGGTGCCGGGACAAGCTGGTGGCTACATCCCCGGACAAGGCCCTACCGTAATCCAAGGACAACCCGGTGGCTACATCCCCGGACAAGGCCCCACTGTAATCCAAGGACAACCCGGTGGCTACATCCCCGGACAAGGCCCCACTGTGGTGCCGGGACAAGCTGGTGTCATTCAACAAATGGCATCATTAGTAATAACCCTAACCACTTCTGGTATTTGGTCAAGTGTTGTTGAAGAAGCATCTGGTTTTAGTTACCTAAATGGTGTTGGCACAAACCAAATTAGTTGGGGTATCCCCTACAATACACAAGGTTTCCAAAGTGGTTACCGCTTCGATAGTTCAGGTACTACGTATTTACCCTTTAATGGCTCTTACTTTGCCTTAGGGGCATTTACGCATTACAATTACCCAATTTCCGGATACAGCATCCGTTCGGCTAATTTGAAGTTAACCCTGAATATTAATGGGACGAATGTAGAGTTTAACTTCCTGTTCAGCCACAATGAAACACAGAATGAGGGTGTTAATGGCGTTTGTCCTGTGACCCCCGGATATGCTCCGCCGTGTCCAGATGTCATCGCAATTGCCAACGTACAATCCCAAGAGAGTGTAATGATTAATGGGAAGCAGTACGTTCTATATATTTTAGGATTTCTCCAAAACGGTCAGATTGTTAATCAGTTCATCACCTTTGAAAATCAGCTAAACAGCGCCCAATTGTTTGGTCAATTAGTGGAAGCCCAATCACCAGTTGCAAGGCCAATAGCAGTGAACGAAAATCCAAATCTGAGATCCTACAGATAAGATAGACAAGCTGTAGCTAAACCTTTTTTGGGGGTGGGCATTGCCCACCCTTTATGTTAGATGGGTGCTGCCTATATCTTCTAATTAGAAAACCAACAGTGGTAGCTGGTGCAGAAACTCCAATCTGCCTACCTCTAGGATAAAGAGCGCTTTGGTTGCATTGTCGCCAGACATAACCGAAGATAAAAGTAAATAGTCTTTCAAGAATTAAGCCACAAAATCATTTTCTTACTGCAAAATATTGGATTATCTACTGCCGTCAAAATAGACTGAGTTTATTTTTCAATTCTCATAAATCTATGGTTTTTAAAATTTTCCATGCCAAGAAAGTCAATCAGTATAAATATATACCAGATCCAAACCCGGTATTTCCATTCTGCAATGTTCCTGATTTCCTGAATGAACCACTGTATGAATGTCTTCTTAAATACAGCGAAACTTATGGTGATGTAACTTTATTTTGGATATTTTCTCAACCAAATATTCTCATCACTAGTCCAGAGCTTCTGGAAAAGGTGCTGGTGACTTAACATGAATGATTATTACAAATAAGTCCCCAGGGATGCGGGAAAACCAGCATTGCGTAGCGATATGTTTATTTCCAACGGTGCTGATGACTGGGTTTGGAAACGCCAGGAGCATCAATTTTCTCAGAGCAATCGGGATGCACAATTTGATCGCCTCCTACCGGAACAGTGGCGATCGCTACTATTTAGCCTTGAGCCAATACTTCTCGGAGCGAGCCGCCTAACCCACCGACAGAATTACTTATAGGGAATAGGGAAAGGGGAGTTAAATTCTCCCCTTTCCTGCAACGACAGATATTAACCGAAAAGTATTGAGCCACAATCCTTAAATGTTGATCAGCGACCTGATGTTATTGGCATCATAACCAAGTTCTGCAAAGTCTTTCCTGTGACCCAACAAAATTGTTCTCAATTCTTCTGGAATATCTCCGTCTTCATTCTTGAGGATATATCCATACTTAGTTGCGGTTAATACGTTAGCTAGGTAAAGCAGTTCAATCGCTTCAGATATAGGGGGAGCGATCGCTGGATCGTCCTCACTACCAAAGCTGCCATTACGCATTCCCAGCGAGCTATAAGCAATTTCTCCTCCATCGTCAGCTTGACCATCGTTGACCCATGAGTGCCATAGAGTGAGGTGGAAAATCACATAACGGCAGAACTGCTTCAAGTTTTCAATATCAACGACGTTCGGCTGGTCGGATTGAGTAATGGGTCTGACAGCTTTTAAGACTCCATTAACTTTGTACCTGGGAAGAGCTGGTTTGTCCAGTTCGTTGACATCGTACCATTCGTAGTCATCGGTACCTGCTTTTGGGTTGTTTTCTTTAGCAGGTTCATAAGCAACGCTGTGTTCTACTATGTCATCAGATAAACAGCGAATCTCTACCCATTCTTTGACGATTTCATCGTAATGTTTCTCAAAGAAAACATCAGTATACTCGGTTAAAATGTTCCAATAGAGATTGGCAACCTTAGCATAGGTGTGTGAATCTGTTAATGGCTGACGAGGTTTCCAACCCTTCCAGTCCAGCTTCGACATCACTTCATGGCATATCTGATTAATGGAATTGTTGGTTAAAGGTCCGGCGCTGGTGACGTAGCCTATCTCTGATACCAGAACCGTGTCAGCTCGCTGATTGATGTTGATCACGCTCTTGACATGGGGAATCAGCATCAAGCGTACAGGATTTTTTCTCAAATTGCGGAAGGCAGCAATAGTATATTGCTCCATCTGCAAATGACCTTTTATATAATGCTCTATTAACTCCGCAGCGAATAAGTAATTTGTTCGGAAAATTCGCTTAGCCTGGAGCCACTTTTCCCCGTCGTTTGGAGTATAAGTTACTGACTCTTTTAGTGGAGAAAAAGGAGCGAAAGAATCGGGATATCGGCTTTGGACAGTGATGGCAGTAGGGAGCATTTTGCCATCTTTCACCTCAAAAATTGCTTCTACGTTGTTGAGGTCGTGAACTTTATCTTTTTCGTATGCATCCCAATTGAAAGTCATTTTATATTGATTGGGATTATTTTTATTGCGCTTGAGCAGGCAGGGATTCATGCCATTCAAAACCCGCAATCCGAAGTATTCATCGCTTCTGGTGTAGCCGGGATTTTTTTGTTCTAGCTGTAGTGTTAAGTTAGGTGGATAAACAGTTTGAAGTTCTGCTAGGGATGGCTTATTTGGGTTCAGAGTGTTTTCTAAAAGTTGCTTTACTTTTATAGGTGTAAAAACATTTGCTGCTTCGTATCCTTTGAGTTTGCGACCGATAGCATCCTCATCAGGACTACCTTCTAGCTCCGTGAATAACACCCGTGGAAATGGCGAAGATGGCTTATAAACCCAGTAGGGAACTGTACAGGTGCCAAAGTCGTACACTTGCTGCGTAACGTTGTCTTGCCCTTTAATTATGTAAGCTACCTTTCTGGAAAGAACCAGCTCGTTATTAGCGTTGAAACCAGAGCGTATTTCTATAAGTCTTAATTCCAAATCGGGAACATCTTTGAAACCAGCAGTGGAACCAGCATTTTCTGGATCGTAGTAAATCTCAAACTTACCATCTTTGTCGGTAATTCCTTTTCCCAAGTAGTCATCCGGCTTGCCGATATCTCGATCCCACAGCTCTACTTCTATGTTATGCAAAGGCTTATTATTGTCGGCGAATACCAACTGACCTACAGCTTTATGCAACGAGGATTGTTGTTTTTCTGTCTTTTTCTGAGCTTTTTGTTTTCCTACTGACGTGTTGAGTAGCTTGATCATCGCCAGCTTAAATACTTCTTTGATAAGTGTGGTGGTCTTTGTCATATTTATGATCCTGATAAAGGTTGATTATCTGTTTAATCCGATTTGGCTTTACAAAAGTTCTTTTCCAATAGGTTCCAAGCTGGGAATATTGTTTGCGAACTTCCCCCATTGTAGCCTTCTGGCTGGGGGTAGGTATTACTTGTAAAGCTTTAGTTGCTCAATGGATTAAGGATATCTCACTTGGGATAGATTTGCTCTGCTGAAGTTGATGCATATAAATACTATAAATTTTTTGATAAATTTAGGAAAATTTACTTAATTTTAATTTTTACTTAACTTTACATTTTTTGATACCCGTACATAGCAAATATAAAATTTACTTATTTTTACAATGTGACAGAAAAAGAATAACTATAAACACATACTGATTTTCAGATATCTGCTTATTGCATCCTGTTCCCTCCGTAACGCTATGATGCCTTGAGCTAAACCAAAAATTATTCCTTCAAGCCATATTAACAACAAGACGGCTAAAGTATAATTTTTAAACCAGTAGGAAAAGTAGGTTAATAGAATTTTGTGTGGAAAAATTTATTAAATTTTTGTCAAGAAGTAGTAGGATTATAATCCTAGCACTTTAAAGAATTTTTAAAGCGACACAAATATAAAATCCCAAATTTAAAGTCCTCAAGCTCCATCCTGTTGTGGGTGGAGCCAATGTAAAATCTAAAATCGATTGAGAGGAAGTGATGTGTAGCAGTAATTTGGTAAATTGCTACAGCCGCAAGCGCGATCGCTTCCCTGAGCAGAACGTCACCAGCTAGAAAGTTGCCATTGATGTAGAGCGCGATTCAGGAATTCTCGCACCTCGTCGAATCAGAAATAATTTGGAACTGAAGGTACGTCAGCCGCTTCCTCTATGTTGCTCATATTACCGCAATCGATCGCGCCACTAGCGAGAAAGCGAAAAGTTTCCTGGTAAAGACTCTTCCAAAAGCGATTAACCATTCCCTGGCTGACGTCAAAAGGGTTTACCATCGGGTGAGGCACTAAGTCGCTCTCAGGATAGAGATAGCAGCGATGACCCTTGGCATCACCACCCATAGAGTTAAAGAATTGCTGGATAACCTTGTTATCCGTAGCGTCATCGTTTTCTGTCAGCACAAAAAAGGTGGGAATGTTCTTTAAGTTTTGCAAGTTCTGCTGACTGCGGACAAAACCACCAAAGTAGTTAGCTGCTGTCAAGCAGCCTACAGGGAAGCTCACACCTTGCTCCCAGGAGAATTCTCTGACATCTAGCGGTCCTGCCAAATTTATATACCGCTCTCGCATTTCATCGCCAACTTCCAGCAAGGGAGCGTAGGAAACAACCTTCTTGACTCGGTTGGGTTGAGCTGCGGCTAGAGCCAAAGCAACCGCACCTCCTACTGACAACCCTACTGTATAAATTGGTCCCGGCATCGCCTCCAGCTCTGCCAAACGCTGTTTAGCGTCATTGAGGTACTCCATGTGGGAGGAGGTGAAATAGCGCTGAAACTCTCGGTCATTGCGCCGTTCAATTGCTAATGTCATATCCACCAGACGGGGAAAACGTAGACCGATGCGAGCAATTAAAGACCCCATTTGGCGAACGGTTGGTCGCTGCAACTGCGAGGGGCTATCCTTAGCAACAATATTAGAGAGGAAACTATGGATAACTGGATCTCGCGCCATTTGTTCGCGGATCGGGTCGCGAAATTCCGGCTTGAGGTCAATTTGCGCCCAGTAATTATCGGCTGGCACGAAACAATGCCCGGTTAGGGGAACCTGGTAGATGTTGAAGCCGTTACGATACAGGTAGTCTGCCAATACCCACATTTGGGTTGGTTTGGCAGCAAAGCCGTGGAAGATCATCACCGTACCGCGAATCGGCTCTCCTGGTTCGTGAATCTGGTAGTAGGGTCCAGCGCCTTCTCGTTTGTCTGGGTGAAAATACCATTTGAGGAAGTATGCCTCAATTGCTTGTTTAGTTTGGGCAATTTGTTCGTTAGTTGGGGTGAAATAGTTATCTAAATTGGTTGTCATAGAGGCAGCCTCAAAATACTTGCAATCTTTATAGATGTAGCTGTAATTTTACCAACATAACAATAATTATTATTTAACAAAAGTTTACAGTATAAAATTAATTTTATCGAGTTTTATCCCTTTTCCCTATTGACAAGTTTAAATTAAGCCAGCAAGATTTAATCATTCCAATAGAATTTAATTGCCAACCGCAAAAGTTGACCTTGGCTAAGTTAGAAAACTGGGTCTAAAAGAAGACAAAGACAACCGGAAAAAAAACTTATGCTCAATCAAGTTACCTCTCAAAGCTTATCATTAGGGGCTGATTCCGTGACTGTAATTAACATAGATGCAACAACCAACAACAAAGAAAATTCAGTCGTCCAGTTCTTAACAGCAGGAACCTATGAAGTAAGAGTCGTCGGTACATCAGAAGGGGGAAGATATGATGCATGGAGTCTTTGGAATTTTACTACTGGATGCGACGAAAAAGGAGAAAACTGCATCACGGGGTGGGTGAATGAATATAACATAATGTCAAGTGAATTTACCATCAATATTCCCAGTAGTGGTAAATATTCAACAGCCGAACAGGCGCTAGCTTTGGCTCAAAATACATCATTTACCCTGACATCAGATGCGAACGTTAACTTTTTCATTGGCGACGATATTCTCCCAGATAACCGAGGAGGAGTGTCACTAGCGGTGAAAAAAGTTCGTGAAGCCTCTGCTTACCCACAATTGAAGACTGGGTCATTGGTTCTGATACTGATAGTGTTACTTACGGTAGGGGTAATTTGGCTTTTGATTAACTTGATTACTTCCAATGCTACATCCAGTTAGGAGCGATCGCTCCTGTGGGGAAAGAGTGTGACTACAAGTCTTCAACCAATAAAGTTAAAACCTTTCTCCACGCATACTGAAGCGCCAAAAGTCAACAGCCTACTTCCTACGGCTTGAGGTTTCGTTGTCTAAATACGCTTCGATTGCATCGCCAGCGGCTTTGGTACCATCTTCCGCCTGTACCAAACGACCGACTTCTGCCGCACGAGCTGCATAAGTGGGGTCAAACAGCAGATGTTTGAGTTCGGCGGCGATCCGGTCAGCGGTACAATGCTGACGGTCGATGGTTCGCGCTACCCCCAACCGCACCAAACGGGCGGCATTATCCGGCTGATCGTAAGCGCAGGGAACTACTAGCATGGGACGACCAGAACGCAGCGCCTGCGCGGTTGTGCCGACACCGCCGTGGTGGACAATTGCCGCCGCACGGGGAAAGAGTGCTGAGTGGGGGGCGTAGTCAACTGCGATCGCTTCTTCAGGCAGATAGTTTGGGGGAATATTATCCGCCGCATTTCCCATCAGCAAGATTGCTCGGTAGCCTAACTGGTGGGCGGCAATAGCTCCCTCTAAATAAAAGTTCCCTTGCGTCCACACTACTAGAGAGCCTAAAGTGAATACAATTGGGGGCGGTCCCGCTTGCAAAAACTTCTCCAGTTCGGGAGACAAACCTTGCTGCTGTTGGTAGTTATATAAAGGAAACCCGGTAATCTTCGTTTGGGGAGGCCAATCGGGTTGCGGTTTTGCCAGAAGCTGGGAGAATAGACCAAGTACCAAATCCGGTGAATGCTGACCTTCAAAAAAGGGATCTCCACTCGGTGGTAAACCGAGTTCAGCTCGCAGATGCCGCACTGCTGCGCTCCAATAGCGTGCCTGCCACCGGAAAGATCGATACATAGCATCGTTGGCAACCAATGTCATGGCACGTTCGTAAGCTGATGTCGCTAGAGCAAGGCTGGGAGCATCGTAAACAGACATCAACGAGGCAGGGGAGAGAACAGTCGATACTCTAGGAGTCCCAGTTTTTTCAGCCGCAACAGTTGCTGCAAAAGCCAGATGATGCGTTATCACTAAATCCGCTTCCCCTACTGCTGCGATTAAGTCGTGGTAGGTTGCCCGCAAATGAGGCGCGATTAGGTAGCTGATACCGTAGTCCAGAGACTGCTGGGAGTATGAGAGCAACCCGATAAACTCTCCATCTTGTTCGAGATTGATTGCTCCGCTTGGTCTGACGGCAAGAAACTCAATTCCTTCTGATTCGATGATATAGCTATACAGTGGGCTGCTGGCAGCAAGAACAACACGATATCCCCTGGTTCGCAACTCTTTGGCGATCGCTACGTAGGGATATAAATCTCCCAAAGAGCCAAAGGTAGCGATCGCAATATATTTGCTCATTCTTCTGCCCTTGGCATACTACATGAAACGTTGACTTGATGAAGTATCATATTTTACAATATCTATCCTTTTTAGATTAACCATCTAGTTGAGTTGTACTTTCCTACTTTTCCTACTTTCTGTACCTATTATTTTTATGTCCTAATTTACATACATTTGACGCATTTATCCACCATAAACTTGAAGGTTTATTACTAAAAAGACTTTACTATAACATAATAATATGTTAAGAGTATTATCTAAAAGAATCTAAAAAACTTATTCTCAGAGGAAAAACGATTGTACCTAGTCCCATTATAAGGTGGTCGAGTCGGAGCTATTTTCCGATAAAATGCATTTTAAGAGTAGCCTCGTGCTGAATATGGCAGGCAACAATCCGGAACCTTTGAATAGATTTATTTATCCAGGCAAAGGTACTAATGTAAATTAACTTAGCAATGAACAAAGTATGTAGAGATAATTATAAAATTTTATGTATATTGATTTGTTGTAACGAAAGATTGACTTAATTTTGATGGGTAACGTTCGCACTCTAACCAAGCTACAAATAATTAAGATGGTCTACTAAATGTTGATAAAAAGAAGGAGCGATCGCTTCGTATTAGATATTTAGAGAAAGGATTTTAAGTTTAAATAATGATTATTTTACACTCAGCAAGCCGCCCAGCAAAAAAAAATAATTTAATCGAGGCAATTTATGATGGTAAATTTACATAAAAAAGAAACTTCCATCGTCTCTATTACAATGTTCCTTGCCCTCGCTGCTGTCACACCAAAGTTTCTAGAAGCAGCCCTTATTCTCAATCCTGTGCTGGCTCAATCTGCCCCACTCTCTTTCCAATTGCCCACATCTGTACCCCGTGGCACAACAGTGCGGATCGATGGATCGAGCAGCATGGAAAAAGCTAACAAAGCCCTAAAACAGCGTTTTGAGAAACAGTTTCCTGGTACGAAAGTGGAAATCGAAGCGGGGGGAAGCGATCGCGCGATCGCTTCCCTGCTGGATGGAAAAATCGATCTAGCTGCCATCGGTCGTCCTCTGACTAAGCAAGAAAAAGCTCAAGGACTGGTGCAAGTTCCCTTAAACAGACAAAAGATTGCGCTGATAGTTAGACCTGATAATCCTTTTAAAGGAAGCTTGAGCTTTGAGCAATTTGCTCGGATTTTTCGAGGTGAAATTACCAATTGGTCTCAGGTTGGAGGTGCCCCTGGGTTAATTCAGCTGATCGACCGCCCGGACGGTAGCGATACTCGGCGGGCGTTTCAAAGCTACAAGGTGTTCCAAACCGCTCCCTTTAAGACAGGAGCAAAAGCCAAGCAGATCCCCAAGGGTAGTACAGCAGAAGTCATTAAGCAACTAGAGAAAAACAGTATTACTTATGCGATCGCCGACCAAGTGCTGAAGCGGAAGGATGTGCGAATCGTCCCCATGCATGGAGTCTTACCCGATAATCCCAAGTATCCTTTTTCACAACCCCTGTCTTACATCTACAAAAAGCCAAATCCCAACCCCGCAGTTTTAGCATTTTTGGGCTACGCTACCGATCCATCCAATCAGCAGATCGTAAAAGGAGCGATCGCTGCTACAACTACTGCATCAAGCGTGACTGTTGCTAGCAACACAGCACAGATAGACACTGCCAATAGTAGTGCAGAAACTGCTACTGCACCAAGCGCGAGTGCTTATAGCAACACAGCACTGTTAAACGCTGCTAGTAGTGGTGCAGAAACTGCAACTTTAGAAGGGGGATTATCCTGGTGGTGGCTTTGGCTACTGGGGATTCCAATATTAGGAGGGTTCCTCTGGTGGTTACTAAAAGATCGACGAGTAGCGATCGCCTCCATAGCAGACACTACTGTTGCTGCCACTATACCAGCAACATCTGCCGCCACCCCAACGCCTGCCCATAGCATCCTATTCTTAGTGCCTTATGACGGCAAAAACGCCTACGCTTATTGGAAAATTGCCCCAGACCAAATCGAGGAACTCCAGCGCCGAGGGGGACAAAAGCTCGTGTTGCGGCTGTATGATGTCACCGACATCCCAGACCTAGAACGCTACAACCTCCCAAGCCTACAGCAGTTCGGCTGTCAAGTTCAACAGGATTATTTGCTCCTTACCCTACCAGCCGAGAATCGGGATTATATAACCGAGTTGGGGTACCTCACCCAAGTAGGAAGTTGGCTACCGCTGACTCGCTCCGGGACAGTGCAAGTTGCCAAGAGCGCACCCACAGGCAATATCCTCACCCTAGAAAACAGCAGCTATGGGGGCACAACTCAGCTCACCCAAGCCACAGACACCGCCGTGGTAGCGACAACCACCCCATCTTGGTACACAAGCGAACATCACTCACCAGTCCCATCCCACAGCCGCCTGTTCTTGGTGCCTTATGACGGCAAAAACGCCTACGCTTATTGGGAAATTGCCCCAAGGGAAATCGAAGCCCTCCAGCAACAAGGGGGACAAAAACTGATGTTGCGGCTGTATGATGTCACTGACATCCCAGACCCAGAGAGCCACATCCCCCACAGCCTACAACAGTTCGACTGTAAAATCCCAAACCAATATTTGCTGATTAACCTACCAGCAGAGAACCGAGATTACATAGTCGAGTTGGGGTACCTCACCCAGGCAGGAAGTTGGCTACCACTGACTCGCTCAGGGATGGTGCGAGTTGCCAAGAGCATCCCTACAGGCGATGTCGTCCTGCTCTTGGTGCTTCGCGATCGCCAAAATGCCTACACCTATGGGGAAATACCCCCAGTGGCAATAGAGGCTCTCAAGCGCCACGGGTAGAAAAGCTAACGCGGCAAATCTACGCAGCCATGAATATGGACATGGACTCTGAGGCTGTCCGTATATCAAATGTTGACTTAATTATCAAAGGAGCAAAAATGATTTCACAGGGTACTGTTCAAGAGCAGTCTAAAAGTGGCTACTTTCTGATCAGAAGTAAGCTCAATGGCTTCGTGCTGGATGTTGCAGGTAACAACCCGGAACCTAAAACCAACCTAGTGGTTTACCCAGCTAAGGGTACTTATGGAGAGCCGAATCAGCAATGGCAAATTACTAAGGATGGATTAATTAAAAGTAAGCTCAACGGCTTAGTACTGGATATTCCAGCAAGCAAAAGAGACCCTTTTACCCCCCTGATTATGTACCCAGTAAACGGTGCTAACGGTACGCCCAATCAGCAATGGACAATTACTGAGGATGGGTTGATCAAAAGTAAGCTTAATGACTTCGTACTAGATATCCTAGGAAGTATTCCGGAGCCTTTGACCCCCATTGTTATGTACCCAGTCAACGGTACTCACGGTACGCCGAATCAGCAATGGGAACTTGTTCCCGTTCCAGAAGAAACTTCGCCAGCATCAGTGTCCTTCCTAACACAAGGACCAAAAGGCAGCTTTATCAATGCAACGAATTTTGACATCCGACCAAAAAAAGAAACGCCTAAATCGAGAATTAAAACTGTGCGTATTCATGCTGCTTGGGCTATCGACAAGATTCAAGTTCAATATGAAAATCTGGCAACCAATCCACCTGAGACATACGAGTCAATAGCATATGGTGGATCGGGTGGTCAACTTGGCGAATTTAGCCTAGAAGCGGGAG
Organism: Coleofasciculus sp. H7-2; assembly: GCF_042747725.1. Lineage (NCBI taxonomy): Bacteria > Bacillati > Cyanobacteriota > Cyanophyceae > Coleofasciculales > Coleofasciculaceae > Coleofasciculus > Coleofasciculus sp. H7-2. The sequence goes on along the minus strand of NZ_JBHZGO010000013.1, from coordinate 34,958 downwards.
ATTATTTGACAGGAATTTTAGGAACCTGGGGGAAACAAGCCCCTAGTTATCCACAACAAGATATTGTCAGCTTACAGTTTCAAACCCATAAACAAGTTAAATCACAGGTATTTGGCGGAGGAAATAGCCAAAAGGAAGTTGAACCTTTCTCTTTTGAAGCACCTCAAGGTTACGAAATTATAGGCTTTTTCGGTGCCTATAGCGGCAATCTTGATGTGTTAGTTCGCCTGGGTGTTTATCTCAAAGCGATCGCCCTGTAACCCTGACAGAATGACAACCGTCTCAAAAGCTCGCTTGGGTGGGGATTGAAATAACTTGTAGAAAAAAATAAGCTTGATCTTGTCAATAACCCCACCTAAACCTGTTTTCAATGACAGCTAAAAAAATCTGACTCGGTTGGTATCCAATAGCTTGAATGTTTTGATTCATAGAGAAATTTAATGCTGGCAATTTTCTTATTTGCGGTATGTTTTTGTTTCTTGGCTTCGTTAATAAACAGCCCTAGCCACGACATCGTAAGTCAAACCAAAAAACTCTCACAGCAGCAAGTTATTAAAATCGTCACGGCGATACCAAAGGAACAAGCAGACAACCAATCAATACTCTCTGTAGAATTTAATTTAGGCAACGGTATTAAAAACCAATCGATAGCTTGCCAGCAGTTGATGCCTGCTTCTAGAGCAGCTTTTGAGGAGAATGGGACTAAGATAAGCCCAAATGGGAATGGGAGGAAAGAGGGCACTGAGAGAGGAAAACAGGGAGATAATGGAAATTCCTCAACCACACTCGCAGCGTTCCAAACTGTTAACTCAGTGCCATTAGCTTCTGATGGGATGTTGGCTTTCGCCTTACGTAATGACATTGCTACAAACTTGTTAAATGAAGAAACCATACAAAACCATAAGATTGAGAAAATTCCCAAGATTGCCCAAGAGGAATTGATGTATGACAAAAAAATTATCAATGAAGCAGTACACAAATCCCGCTTAGTTGTAATTGAAAAAATCCAAGAATTTGTTGAAACTAAAAGTTACCTATCAGGTGCCTATAAACCCTTATACGACTTGTTAACAGATTACCCCTTTCGAGTCGGCAAAATGCTGCGCCCAACCATGTGTATTAGTATTGCTAGAGCAGTAGGAGGGATGGGACATTCTGCCTTAACGTCGGCATCTGCTCTAGAACTTTATCACAACGCTTTTTTGATTCACGATGATATCGAAGATGGTTCTGAATCTCGACGGGGTAAGGGCACTTTACACCAACTGATAGGAATTCCTCGTGCCATTAATGTAGGCGATGCTACGAACGTGTTGGCGGTGGGTTTGTTACTAGAAAACTTGTCCGTTATCGGAGTTTCTAAAGCTCTTAATGTTCTGCATGAAATCGAGTTTATGGCACAGCAATCTGTCGAAGGACAAGCGATGGAATTAGATTGGGTTGCCACTAATGCTTCCCACCTAACCGATCAAGATTACTTTAAAATGTGCGTCAAAAAGACGTGCTGGTATTCGTTTATTACTCCCTGTCGAATTGGTTTTATCGTCGGACATCCATCAGCAAATGTTAAGGATATGGTTGAACATTTGGCAGGTCTAACTCGATTTGGTATGATTTTAGGAATTGCCTTTCAGATCCAAGACGATTTGTTGAATTTACAAGGTCAACTTGAAGCTTATGGTAAAGAGATTGGCGGAGATATTTACGAAGGCAAGCGCACATTAATGCTGAATCATGTCTTGGCAAATAGTGGCAAAGAATCTGAGAAGATATTAGAAATTCTCGCTTTACCCAGAGAGAAAAAAACAACCGATCAACTCGCCTTTATTATCGAGAAAATGGAGTGTTGCGGTAGCATCGAACACGGTTGGAAAGTAGCGCGATCGCTCTCCAACAGAGCCGCAGAAATTTTTGAGAGCCTAGATTTTCTTCAGCCAGAAACTCCAATACGACCAGAAGAACAATGGGTATGCTCCGTCCACGACCGACGATTCTTGAAAGAATTAATCAACTATGTAATCTATCGAAACGCTTAACTTTGCATAAGTAGAAGACAAAAAAATAATGAGCGAACACCCAACCGTCCTACAAAGTTCTCCTCACTTAAATATCAAAGTTTATCCAGGTGCAACCCTGGTTCTACGGGTGTTACTTCATAGCCAGATAGCTGAAACTTTATTGTTCCGTCTTACCTTGGATGATTGGATATTAGATGACGGTCAGATTATCTCTCTATCTAGCCGGATCGAACCCTCATATCTTTATCTATGTCAAGGAAATAAAGTCAACCAAACAATAACACTTTCAATTCCTTTTCTTCTGCAACCTGGGCAACATCTCAAGAGTTGGTTACGCTTTCCGGCAATTCAAGAAGAAGCTATTCCGATTGAACTAAAAATTTTGTCATCAGTACAGAAACAAGATAAACCTCAAGCTGTCGAAGTCTCCTTGCCAGTCACTTTGCCCTTCACTTCTCAATTGTCGGATACCCGAAATCAAGCGCCAGCCGCAATCTTTGGTTTATTGTCAGGTTTGATAGATTTAGATAAAATTCCATCTCGTCGGCTATTAGCTGAAATTTTAATAATTTTGTGTCAAACAGGAGAGGAATACGCCCAAACAGAATCAGGCGCACAGTTACTCAATCAACTTAAAACCACTCCCTTCTTTCAAAATGGAATCATCGCTTTTGCATTCGCTCAAATTCCTAACTGGATCGCCGATAGCCTCAAAAGTACGAATGCAATCTTAAGCAATCAGAGTTTGCTATATCTTTGGGAGCAATGGCTGTTAAGTTTGGTTCCAGAGGATATAGCAGTAGATCGCAAAAAAGCAGAAATATCTGTTCCTTTTTTAGCAAATTTTGTTTTCAAACTAGGAGGATCTGCCGAACGCTGGTTTGCAGGCATCCTTTTAGGACTGGCGCTAATCTCGCCAAGAATTACCATCAATTTGAAAGATTTAACCTCTGGTGAAGCATCTCTCTCAAAAGCTACCTTAGAAAGCGGTTCGTCAAGAGAGAAATCCGCTGTGTGGAATCGCGCTACCGCAGCAACTAAAACTTTGTTCCCCGCACTAGCGTGTTTAGCTACGCTCCCGGCTCGTTGGCTGGTGGTAGAATTATTGCTCCTGCTGTGCCGACAAGGCGACAAATACGCTCAAACCGATGCTGGTAGCATACTGGCACAGCTAAAGCAGACAAGTTTCTTTGATAATGGGGTACTCGCTTTCTCAGCAGCTCAAGTTCCCCGTTGGTTAGCTATCACTCAGGAAGCGGCATCTAGTTATCATGCTTGTGTTGGCACTCAGATGGGGCAAGGTGGTTTGCTTTATTTAGGGGAACAGTGGCTGTGGAGTTTGGTACCAACCGAATTAAATGTCAGTCAGCCCAAAGTTGATACATCGGTGTCGGATGCGGCGGCAGAAGTCGTGGCATCCTTGGGCATGGATGCAGAACGCTGGTTTACTGGCGTTGTTTTAGGACTGGCGTTGGTATCGCCTAGGATTGCGGCTACAGTGGAAGCGATCGCTACCAAAGCACCATCACCCGTAGAAATGCCTCCACCCCAGATCGATTTTGAGGATGTTATTGGGGCAAAAGGCTCGATACAGCGATGAGCATTAACGAACAACTAATAGCCCGTGTAGAAGATTTACGCATCCCCCTAAATGACCTCTTTTCACCCCTAGACTGGAAGGATTGGTACCACTTTATTTTGATAGATATTCAAAGTGGACTGCGAGTGCTGGTCAATATGACAATGATTGGCAGACCGCAGCAAGGAGAGATTCAAGTTAGCTTCATAGTAAATCTCCCCTCAGAACAGATTACGCAACAACACCAACCAGATACTCCTTTGGCTACCTTCGCAACCACCTTTTCCTTGGAATGGCAACAAGACATGGTGTGTCGTCATCCATTGCGTTTGCAAGGAAAAGGTATCTATTTAGAAATTAACGGCAAGCACTCAGTAATAGAAGTGCAAGACGAAAGGGCGCAGCTATTTATACGCTTTCAAGGGGAGGCCCAAGCAATGCCTCTATTAGTGACGGAGGATTCGCCTTTCGGTAGCGGGTTTATCGGATGGGGCTTAGTGCCCGGTCTAAAGGTAATGGGAGAATTATCAGTATGCGGACAGCGTTTTAATATCCATCAGGATTGGTTTTGCTATCACGATCGCAATTTTGGTCGCTTTCGTTGGGGTGAAGATATTGGTTGGGAGTGGTTTGTGGTTTTTGCTACTTGTAATGACGGTAGGAAAATCGCGCTGATTTTAGACCAACGTACTAATAAAGATCACTCTGTGGGCGGCTTGCCCTACATCTTTATTTATTTGGGTAACAACTTATCTAAAGTTTTTCTGGGTGCTAACTTAAGCATTAATTGGCATTGGTCTGAGTCGCCAGTTTTACCTTTGCGTCTGCCTGGAACTATGGCGTCACTGTTTGGCGATCGCAAATTAAAATATCCTCAAAGGTTGCAGGTAGAAGCCGCCGACGAACAAGACCAATTATTGCTTTCCGTACATTTTGATGCGATGACAGAGCTAGTAGTGCCCGACAATCAAAGTCGGCAATACACCTTTATTGAGGAAGTCACAGGCAACGCTGAAATCAGCCTTTCTCTGCAAGGAGAAACTTTGCGAGCTAACGGATTAATTTATGGTGAATACGTGGTGTAAACATCGGAACTGTTTTTCATCGCCCAAATGGCGATCGCCTTCCTTCCATCGGGGCTAAAGTAGAGTTAAGAGCAGCAGATGCTTACGCGATCGCGCCCTTGTCGTTTTGACTGCAAGAGGGCTTCCTCAGCTGTCGCAATCAGTATCGCTGGAGAGATTTGAGGGCTAGGCGTTATCGTTGCCACCCCTAAACTGACTGTGAGAACATCAGCAGGAAATCCATCGAAATTGGAATGATCGTGGGCGATGGCTAAAGCTTTGATGCTCTGTCGAATATTTTCTGCGAGTAAAATCGCCACATCAGCATGAGTTTGGGGCAAAAGCACAGCAAACTCTGTAACCCCATAACGTGCAACTAGAGCAGCTCGATCCGCCACGCACTGACGGGTAGTCCTAGCGATTCGCTCTAAACTGGCATCACCAGCTAAATTTCCGCGAATATTGGTGTAAAAATTGAAATAATCGACATCGCATAAAATGAGAGACAGCGGTAAAATCTCTCCCAGAAGCTGCTGCCACTTGGTTTCTAGATATTGGTTGAAGTAACGCCGATTAGCCAAGTGGGTGACTTCATCAATAATATTGTATAAATCCTGAAAGTTTTGTTTTTCTTGCTCTAACTGCTTTAGAAGCACGTCAGTTTCATTTTCCTTTCCTAACTGTTGGCGAAAATAGAGACGATACAACTCGCAGCTGACGCGAACCTGATTTCCATCCAGTTGAACCAATCCCATGCTTTCTAACTTATGGGCAGCGATCGCTTCTAATCGCACGCTTCCATTAGCAGTAACAACCTGTTGCAATGCCGATGCCAATGGTGGCTGCTCTCGGAGGATCGCCAAATAATCCCGCAGATGATGACTGTATACCCCACCTAATGTAGGGCTGAAAAGTAATAACTCCTCCAAAGTCATCTCTTTCCGACACAAGTAATAAAGCGCCACGCTGACTAGATAGGGATGTCCTCCCACCATTGCCATCAGTTTCTGGATTTCGTCATCAGTCCAATTAAGTCCATAGCGAACTGCCAAATCCTGCACCTGCTCGCTTGTAAACTGTGGCAAGCGAATGGATAGCCCAACGTTGAAGGGGGATTGATTCAGCTTGAGCGAAAGATAGCCTTCCGGCGCGTAAATTACCACCAGGCGAAGTTTTTGCCAAATTTCAACTTGTTGTGCCTGTTCGTGCCAAAATCGCAGCATCCCCAGAAAGTCTTGGGCAATGTTGGGATGCTCAAAAACCCGATTGACTTCATTCAAAGCCAAGACTACGGGAGTGTTAAGTTGCTTGAGCAGATAACTCTCAAAATAGATTTTGCAACTCACCTTGCTGCCCATATCCTCATCCCAATAATCGTCTAGCATGGGATTGAGGTTCAACTGCCTGCTGACATTGGCACAGAACCAGCGCAAAAATTTATCGAAGGAAGCAAAAATCGCTTCTTCGGCTTCTTGAAAGTCCAAGTAGACGGTTTTGTAGCCAACAGCTGTCGCGCCAGCAAGAATTCGGTTAAGTAGCGAACTTTTCCCCATCTGCTTAGGTGCGTTGATCCACAGCAGGCATTGAGGTTGGGTAATTTCAGTGCAGGCGAGTTCTTCAATCGAGGGGAGATTGATGTAAAGCGGGGAATCTAGCGGCACACCACCGCTGGGAAATTTGATCTCAGTCGCAGTGAGGGGGGCTGGAAAATTTTCTGGGGTTCTTGTAGAAGTTGGCAACTGGCGCGGCGCTGTGCCAATCTGCTCAAGAGTCCGGTTTTGCTGGTACTGGTTGAGGAGTAAATTCAGATTTTTTTTCGTTACTCTCTGCCCTAGTACCGCTGAGAGATCCTGCCACAACTGGGAGCCAACTTCTTTGAGGTGGGGGATACTGTAAGCAGAATCCCGTGCCATCTCGCTATAATCGTGCCCCAGCCACGACTGACGCAGAATTAATCGCTCAAGGTGATTGAGTTGCCGAGAAAGCAGAACTTGTTCTACAGCTTCCAGAACTTCATCTACATTCATGCGATCGCATCTTTTGACGTAGAGTGCATATAGCAAGTTATTTCCAGAATGTTCGGTTCCTAAACTGAAAAATTCTATCTTAATTTTCCAACTTTTCCTACTTTTTACCAATGAAAATAAATAAGTTTTGTGGTAATTATGCGGATGCAATTAAATTGAAGATTTTCGTAGGGAATGGAAAACGCTCTTGAAACCCAACATCTGCACGGGTTAGCGATCGCGTAACCACTACTACAAATAATTAATCCCACCTACTTATCTGTTTTTATAATAGACAGGACTTACGCAAACATCACCACATAGTAAGGGCAACCACAGGGGGATTGAACCCGAAAAAACGCTATATGTATAAGCTTTGCGTAAGTCCTGGAAGTAACAAACCTGCAAATCCTGTAACTGCATTTTCCTGTAGTCAAGATGTCGAGCGCAGGAATTAGGGCGTCCTTGCTCAGAAAGGAGGTTGCAATCCTGCGCGATCGCATAGAAGCATTTAGCTTCTTACCAGGGTGATGACACGATCCTAAGCAACCTTGTCTACCAACTCCTCCAGTTCTAAAACCACCCTGTCTAACTCATCAATGAGCGGTGATGAACCGGCTTGGCGAAATGCGACAACCAAAGAGCGATAATACCAAAGCGTTCCTTCTCTGCCTCCTTGAAAGCGTTCCCAAACTGCCTCGCCTACAATGTGATAATCAGTCAAAATCGAGCGGGCATTGTGGAGTTTATCGGCTGCTGAGACAAGCCGCACCGAGGTTGAAGCAGTCGGAATGTGGGCAATATAAGCTTCTTTGCGTTGTCGCCAGGGTGGTTTGGGTGTCGTGTCAGCATCGGTACAACCGTTGACAATTTCCGTCACCGTATCTCCAAACCGACGGCGAATTTCTTCTCGGATTGCGGCACCGCCTTGGTCTTCGATGGCATCATGGAGTAGGGCAGCGATCGCTTCATCTTCATTCGCCCCATGCTCTAAGGCAATACTGGTGACGCCAAGTAAATGGGAAATATAAGGAACACCTGAACCTTTGCGAATTTGGTTCGCGTGCAGCGTGGTAGCAAAGGTGAGGGCATCTGTAAAGCGTTGTGAGAGAATCATTTTAATTTTGGGTAATGGGTAACGATCAATAGTTTTTAGTTCTTAGTTGGTGGCTACTGACTAATCACGAATCACCCATAATGAATTACCAATTACTAATTCCCAACTACCCATCTTTAGTGTAAGCCTGCCTCCCAAATGCCAATATAAACGCGATCGCGCCGATCTCGCTCAATCACTCCCTGAAGGGACTCTAGCGAAAAAAAGAATTTGGGAGACTGACGCTGCTGCACCTGTTGTAAACCCTGCTTGATGGTGTCGTTGAGCTGGCAACCCAACATACTATTCAACGTCACCAGCACGATCTTGGTATTCACCCATTGGGCAAAAGATGCTTCGGTTTGGCGTATGAGTCCAGAAGTTTTATCAAATAAAAAACCCAGGCTCACCTGATCTGGTATTAATTGATATGATATTGCACGAGTATTAGGCCAGTAGCCTTTAGTCGTTACGCTGGGATTGCCGAGGATTCGTTGGACAACGTTATTATGTACTCCTGGTTGAAATCCTGGAATGCCAACGCCGATAGGAATATCCTGACAAATATCGGCATTAAAATCCTCCAAGGTTGGCTCCGGACGCAATTCGGGTGGTATATTTTCTAAAACCTGTGAAGGTGAATAAGGCTGAGCGCTCAGAAAAATGCTTGCTGGTACTACCAGCGGATTTGGCAAGCGCTGAGGAAAAACTAATGCCTGTGTTGGTTTAGTAAACAGTAAACCAGCAAAAATATAGGCACCCATCAACATCATTCGGTGAGACCGTTTCACCATGTCTTTAGAATTTTTTTTGCATTAGGTATTTACTCATAAAAAGCTGCCCTTTCATCCCAGAATAGGGTGAAAGAACAAAAATTAGCAGCCTTACCTTCTCACTCTTACCTGAGTCTGACGCCACGATCGCTCTAAGTTCCCCACGGTCTAGAGGATGCAGAACTTGGCTGCAATGAGTTTCAGGAAGCGATCGCATCCCGATCTGACAACTTCAAGATTCGGCTATCAGAGCCATCCTCTGTTCATCACTTTTGACAAGCTTTTCGCAAGCGATCGCGCCAATTATGATTATCTTTTAATCTGTCTTCTTGCGCCTTTCGGAATCGCTCCCGCCACTCGTCACTACCTTTTAATTTATTTTCTTGCGCTTCACGCAATCGCTCCTGCAATTGGACAAGAGGACTGGCATTAGCATTTCTGGGTGGTAAGATTCCCAACAATGCCAGCCATTCCTGCACTGACTGAGGGCGATCTTCTGGTTTTAAAGCCATACCTTTGACAATAGCGTAATTTGTGCGATCGCCGAGGAGCGAATTAATTTGTTTGGGTGGTATTAGTTGCATCCCATACGCTCTCATCGGAGAAGGCGTAGGTACTTGGGCGGTTAATAAGGTATATAGCGTCGCCGCCAAAGAATAAACATCAGTGTAAGCACCCCGTTTTGAGCGCCAGTCATACTGCTCAATCGGTGCAAAGCCGCTGGAGCAAAATTCTGTCTGCGTTTGGGTGATATCTGGGGTAAACTCGCGGGCAATGCCAAAGTCAACCAGAACCGCTTCAAAGACGCCCTCCATCTCAGAAGTCACAACATCAGCATTTTTACAAGAGCGCAGCATGATGTTGAGTGGCTTGACATCCCGATGCAGTAAACCATTGTTGTGAACCAGCGTCAGGGCGTCACCTATCTGCTGAATGTAGCGCCATGCTTCCGTTTCGGGCATTGCCCCTTTCCGCCAAACTCGATGGGCTAGACTCTCTCCAGCAATATATTCCATCACAATGCACCACAGTCCATCCTCTTGAATGACTTCATCAATTTTCACGATATGAGGATGATTGAATTTGGCTAACCGCACCGCTTCATTCAGGAAATCCTGTTGAAATTTGTCGAAGTCGTGTTGGTGTTGCAGAAAGTGTTTGAGGGTTTTGATGACCAGCAAATTGCCTTTTTTGTTTTTAACCAAATGCGCGATCCCAAAACCACCTTGTCCTAGCACTTTTTCAATAGTGTACTTGCCGTTTTGCAACTTCTGCCCAGGATTCCAAGCCATTATTTCTGACTCCCTTGCGCTTGTATCGATTTTGGCGCGGTCTGAAGAGGTATTATGTTAGTACAATTGTACTATATTGGGAAGACAAATACAAGCGATCGCTTCCTTACAACATTTCAGGACTTACGCAAAGCTTATACATATAGCGTTTTTTCGGGTTCAATCCCCCTGTGGTTGCCCTCAGATGTCGCGCAAGTTGCGTAAGTCCTGATTTTTCGGTTAACCCCTCGTCCAAAGGATTTCCTACAAAAAAATAAAAATATAATTGCCCCCTTTCCTCCCAGGGAATGGAATTGGGAGTTAGGTAACATGACAGCTTAGCTGACGAAATACGCACTCGCATCGTCTAACCCCTCGGTTGACATCTGACTGTTCAATGGCAGCAACACTGTAAAAGTGGTGCCTACCCCAACTTCACTATTAACGGCAATCTGACCGCCGTGCAAATCCACGAATTTTTTGACAATTGATAATCCCAGCCCCGTACCGGGAATCTTGCCAACATTTTTGGCTCGATGAAACACTTCAAATAGTTGTTCTTGGTCGATTGGAGGAATGCCAATTCCTTCATCTTTAATTTGGATAGTTGCCTGTCCATTTTGACAAGAAAGTTCAAGCTGGACAGTGCCGCCTTGAGGTGAATATTTAATTGCATTCGAGAGCAAATTCGTCAGAATATGCCACAGTAATTTTTGATCCATATACGCCTGGGTACATTCCGATTTACTGACAAAAGTGAGCGCGTGTTCCTTGCCAGCCGTAAATTGAATTTCTTCCACCAGATCGTGGCAAAATTGTTTTAAATTAAAATGCTCTAAGTTAATCTCTAATTCTCCAATTTCTGCTCTACTAATTGTCAAAACATCCTCTAACAACTGCGTCATATGTTTAGCAGCCAAGCGAATGCGATTGAAGTATGAAGTTTTTTGCTCTTCAGTCGTTTTATAGCTGTAATGTTCGAGAAGTTCGGCAGACATAAGGACTGTGTTGAGTGGATTGCGAAACTCATGAGCCATCATCGAAACAAAGTAAAATTTATCTTCGTTCAGTTCTTTTTCTTTTTCCAAAGCAATGCGAACTTCTTCTGTTCGCTTCCGTTCCGTAATGTCCCGGCAGTTAACAACAACTCTAGCGATTCCTGACTGGGGGATAAAATTGTTGCAAATGGCTTCCAAGATTTGCCAAGAGCCATTTTGATGCTGAACTTTAAATTCTATAGATAGGGTAATATTTGGTTTCTCAACTGCTTGATTTAGGGTATAAAGAACCTCTGCTACATCTTCGGGATGAACAAAATCGCAGAAGTTTTTGCTAACTAACTCTTCCGGTTTGTAACCTAAAACCTTCTCAACGGATGGGCTATTGTAATATACAGTGCCGTCAGTATCTAGAACGGCGATGATGTCTAATGCATTTTCGATAAGTAAGCGGAAGCGTTCTTCATTCTCACGTAAAGCTTGTTCTGCTTCGCGCCGTTTGCGCCGCTCAACTGCTTCGCGCAACTCGCGTTCAACTGCGGGAATTAATCGCGCCAGCTTGCCTTTCATCAGGTAGTCAGACGCTCCAGCTTTCATCGCAGCGACTGCAACATCCTCACCAATGTTGCCGGAAACAATAATAAATGGTAAATCTAGCTCTTTGTTCTTCAACAAAGTTAAAGCAGCGGGAGCGCTAAAATTGGGCATTGAGTAATCTGCAATGACAATATCCCAATGCTGTTTATCCAGTGCTGCATTCATGGCAGCCGCTGTATCTACCCGTTCGTAGACCGGCTCGTAACCACCGCGCTCTAGTTCATTCAGCAGTAATTCAGCATCATCTTCTAAGTCTTCGACTATGAGAACTCGCAGCGGTCGATTCATCATATTCCTAGCAGCGGCGGGGCTTCATTTAAAAGTAGCCAGTAGACTCCCAACTGCCTTACTGCTGTCATAAATTGTACATAATCTACGGGTTTGCGGATGTAACTGTTACAACCGAAGCTGTAGCCGTTGAGGAGGTCTTGCTCTTCTGTTGATGTCGTGAGAATAACGACTGGCAAGAGTTTTGTCCGGTCGTTGGCACGCAGTCGTTGCAACACTTCTAAACCATCAATTCTGGGCATTTTTATATCCAGGAGAACAACTGCTGGTAGTCTGTTGATGTCCCTGTCAGCGTACCTACCCGTACCAAACAGATAATCTAGTGCCTCTACTCCATCATGGGCGACTACAATATTGTAGGAAATACCGCTTTGATCCAAAGCAAGTAAGGTAAGCTCTTCATCGTCAGGATTATCTTCCACCAATAGGATGTGTCGGTTATTCAATTTATTTTCCGTTTAGAAGTAAGTTTGAATTCTGCCCACCCTAAAGCGTGAAATAGAAAGTTGCGCCTTGTTCTACTGCGCCTTCAGCCCATACTCGACCCCCGTGGCGGTGAACAATTCGCTGGACAGTTGCCAGTCCAATGCCAGTTCCGGGGAACTCAGTCATCGAGTGCAGGCGCTGAAAGGCTCCAAACAATTTGTTGGTGTAAGCCATGTCAAAACCAGCACCGTTGTCACGTACAAAATAGGCAGGTTGAGAATCTGCCTGTAGTATGATGCCAAATTCGATGTGAGCATATACGTGATTTGACGTAAATTTCCAGGCATTATGAAGTAAATTCTCTAGAATTATTCGTAAAAGCCGCGCATCCCCCTGTGCAACGATGCCGGGAGCGATCGCCAATTCAACGTGTCGTTCCGGTTGCGTCTGTCTTAGCTCAGTGGCAATCTGAGAAGCGATCGCGCTTAAATCAACTTTGGTGCTACGCATCTCGGTACGTGTCACCCGTGAAAGCTCCAGCAGGTCATCAATGAGTTCTCCCATCCGCTGGCTGCTTGCACGAATCCGATGCAGGTAGTGTTTGCCTTTCTCATCCAGCGTGTCGGCGCAGCGCTCCAAAAGTGCCTGACTAAAGCCATCAACACTCCGCAGCGGCGCACGTAAATCGTGGGAGACAGAATAAGAAAAAGCTTCTAGTTCCCGATTGGCGACTTCGAGTTGTGCAGTCCGTTCAACCACCCGGCGTTCCAAGTCTTGATTGAGTTGTGTAATTTCCTGCTCGAAACGTTTGCGATCGCTAATGTCTTCAATAATGCCAATAAAGTACCTTGGTTCACCTGCACAATTACGGACAAGCGATACTGTTAAATTAATCCAAATGTGGGAGCCGTCTTTGCGAATGTAGCGCTTTTCCAGCGAGTATGCCGAAAACTCACCCGCTAACGATCGGCGGACGTGTTCGCAGCTACTATTGAGGTCATCGGGGTGAGTAATATCTTGGAAAGTTCGCTCTAAAAGTTCCTCACGAGTGTAACCAGTAATGTCGCAAAGCTTTTGATTCACCAGTCGCCATTGTCCATTCATTTCTACCTGTGCAATGCCGACAGCGGCTTGATTGAAAGTAGCACGGAATCGCTGTTCGCTGTTCCGCAACGCTTCCTCCGCCTGCTTCAGTCCAGTGATGTCCCGCGCGATACCTAGTACAGAATTGATTAAACCGTCTTTGGTAAATTCTGCTACGAGGCGAGATTGATAATATTTCAGCCCATTCGGTGTCGGAAACTGAAATTCAACAACCTTCTCTTGGCCCGTTTCAACAACTTGGCGGATAACACTTTCCCAATGGCAGACGATATCCTCAGACATCCCTAATTCTCGATTAGTTTTGCCGATAAATACCTCAGGCGGTACTCCTGTTGCCAGTTCCACTGCTGAGTTGACATAGGTATGACGCAGATCCCGATCGAACCGTGAAATGATATCTGGAGTATTTTCGATTAGCGCTTTGAGTTCTTGTTCTCGTTCGTGTAGCGCTGCTTGCGCCTGTTTACGTTCAGCAATTTCAGCTTCTAACGATGCGTTGATGGTTGTTAATTCTGCCGTTCGTTCCCGAACCCGAATTTCTAGTTCATCATAAGCTCGCTGCAATGCTTCCTCCACTTGCTGACGTTCTAGCACTTCCTTTCTCAGCGCTAGGTTTGCCGCCTCCAGTTGTGCTGGACTGGGGAGAACCAGCACTTTAGGAATCAACTCTGCCAGCAGCACCGCCGTACCGAGGGAGACAATCGCGGTAAAAGCTTTGATCCATCCCGCTAGCCAGTAAGTAGGATGCCACAGCGTCCATATTTCCATCAGATGAGTGGTGCCGCAGGCGATGATAAAGCTGCCAAACATCAGAAAAATCCAGTTAAAGGGCACATCTCGTCTTTTGCAGACAAAATAGACCAGCATGAATGGAATTGAATAATATGCCAGCGCAATCAAAGCATCCGACGTAACATGAAGCCAAACTAAATCTGGCTTCCAGAGATAGCAGTGTCCGTGGGGAATAAACCCTCCTGAAGTCAAAAGGGTTCTTAAAAAATCCGGCATGAAGTCTCCCTCATGTTGTTGCTGGTGATAATATTTGCCTCGCCAATTCTTGTCTTCAATTAGGCTAAGGGCGATCGCACTTCTGGGCAGTGATTCGGTTCACACTACTACCGCAATCATTGCACCGAATAGCGTCTGTTACGTCTGTGCCTGACGCGCACTCGCACGAGAAAGGCAAAGATGAAGGATGCCTGAAACTAGCGTCATGTTTCGGGCGATTAGGCTAGAATTGTTAAGGCTTCTTTACAGGATTCATGTTAAATCCCAAATTCTGTTAAGTGAGTCAAGAGACATCTATTTCAATTTCAATCTCAACACCCTCTCTGGAACGCTTCTATGACGCTCCCTATTCGCAACGTCGCAATTATTGCCCACGTCGATCACGGCAAAACAACCCTCGTTGATGCCCTCCTCAAGCAATCTGGCATCTTCCGCGAAGGCGAAGACGTTCCTGATTGCGTCATGGATTCCAATGCCCTAGAGCGGGAGCGAGGCATCACAATTCTGGCAAAGAATACAGCTGTCACCTATAAAGAGACGCTGATCAATATTATCGATACTCCCGGACACGCCGATTTTGGCGGCGAAGTCGAGCGGGTGTTAGGCATGGTAGATGGCTGCATCTTGATTGTAGATGCCAATGAAGGCCCCATGCCCCAAACGCGATTTGTGCTGAAAAAAGCTTTAGAAAAAGGACTGCGCCCCATCGTTGTCGTCAACAAAATCGATCGTCCCCAAGCTGATCCCCACGGCTCAATTGATAAAGTATTGGATCTGTTTTTGGAACTGGGCGCAGATGACGATCAGTGCGATTTCCCTTATCTGTTTGCCTCCGGTATCAATGGTTATGCCAAAAATAACCTGGAATCCGACAGCATGGATATGCAGCCCATGTTTGAGGCAATTCTGCACCATGTCGCGCCACCTGTAGGCGATCCGAATAAGCCTCTACAACTGCAAGTGACTACCCTGGATTATTCTGAATATCTGGGGCGGATTGTGATTGGCAAAATCCATAACGGCACAATCCGGATGGGACAACAAGTGGCTTTGGTGACAGAAACCAGCGCCATCGTCAAAGGCAAAGTCTCGAAGTTGATGGGGTTTGAAGGCTTAAAGCGGATTGATTTGGAAGAAGCCTCCGCTGGAAATATTGTAGCGGTGGCTGGTTTTGCCGATGCGAATATTGGCGAGACAATTACTTGCCCGAACGAACCGCAAGCTTTGCCGCTGATTAAGGTGGATGAGCCTACCTTGCAAATGACCTTCTCGGTGAACGATTCGCCGTTTGCCGGACAGGAAGGGACTATGGTAACATCGCGGCAAGTACGCGATCGCCTGTTCCGCGAACTCGAAACTAACGTCGCCCTGCGCGTCGAAGATACCGACTCTCCCGATAAATTACTGGTTTCCGGTCGAGGCGAACTCCACCTCGGCATCTTGATTGAAACCATGCGCCGGGAAGGCTATGAGTTTCAAGTTTCCCAGCCACAAGTGATTTACCGCGAAGTGAGCGGTCAACCCTGCGAACCTTACGAATGTTTGGTGCTGGATGTCCCCCAAGAAGCCAGTGGTGGCTGTATCGAGCGTTTGGGACAGCGCAAGGGCGAAATGCAAGATATGCAGATGAGTGCCACTGGTCGCACTCAACTAGAATTTGTAATTCCCGCCCGTGGTTTAATCGGCTTCCGGGGCGAATTTATGCGCCTCACCCGTGGCGAAGGGATTATGAACCACAGCTTCCTAGACTATCGCCCCATCAGCAGCGATATGGAAAATCGCCGCAACGGTGTCTTAATTTCATTTGAGGAAGGTGTTTCTACCTTCTACGCGATGAAGAATGCTGAGGATCGGGGTGCATTCTTTATCACTCCGGGCACCAAGGTTTACAAAGGCATGATTGTAGGCGAACACAATCGCTCTCAAGATTTGGAACTCAATGTCTGCAAGGCGAAGCAGCTGACGAACCACCGTGCTTCTGGCGGTGATGAGTTAGTGCAGTTGCAAGCGCCAATCGATATGAGCTTGGAGCGTGCCTTGGAATACATTGGTTCAGATGAATTGGTGGAAGTCACTCCTAAGTCAATTCGTCTGCGGAAGATGACAAAGAAGTTGGCGAAGCGGTAAATTATTCGACAACATTAGCCCCATTCAGCTTGGGGCTACACGAAAAAAGCCCGCTGTCGCGGGCTTTTTTTTAAGAGCGATCGCTCCTTGGAGAAATGCGAGATTTGATCATGGATGTACAAGAGATAATTGACAATTGGTACGCTCTGGGATCTGGCAAAGATATTCAGCTTGATGAAGCCAGGGGTTCAAACCCCTGGCTAATAGCTCAAGTCCACTAAAGTGGACTGAAGTTCTTCCCCAGTCCACTTTAGTGGACTTGAGCTATTAGCCCGGAACTTGAGTTCCGGGCAGGATTGGCGGCTTGTTGAGAATGGTGCAAGATGTCAGTTGTAATCTTTTTCATGGTAGTTAAAATCCCTAACAATCCAAGGGATAAACGTCTAGTCGAGGCTAGCTACACAATTGTCTCAAAGCTTATAAAACCTTACATGAGTAATTTTGATTTATTAAACGAAGAGGAGGACTTAGTTGCTATGGCAAGCAATCCAGAAATCCAAGCTGAAATTGCGGCAATTAACCAGGAATTTGCCGTAACTGAAATGGATGGCTTGAAATAGCTGTGAGTATTGAGAGATCCCAAATATATTTTGTAGTCAGACGATCGCATTCTTGATATGACATCCATAGAAGCGATCGCTCCAACTTTTCCGGAAAACCCAGCTTACATCCAGGTACGAGCCGAGTTAGAAGCGTCAATTCCGCCTGTGCGGATACGGCGATCTAGATCGTTGGGATCTGGGGAAGCACTCAATGCCGCCTCTAGGGTAATCCGACCCTCTAGCATTTGATCGTAAAGCGCCTGATTCATTACCTGCATCCCGTCGAACGTGTCATCTAGCATCAACCGATAAGCTTCCTCATCGTTACCCTTGAGCAAGTAATCCTGCATTGCCGGAGTATTGATCAAGATGTCGTGGACTGCCGTGCGACGACTATCCGTGGTTGGCAGCAGCAGTTGTGCAATGACAGCCACCAAAGAATCGGTGATCTGAATTCGCATCGCTGGCTGTTCATCTGCGTTGTACAAGTTCAACAAGCGGTTAACCGCGTTGATGGCGTTGCGAGTGTGCAGAGTACCTAAAACTAAGTGACCTGTTTGGGCAGCTTGCAGGGCAGTATTAACGGTAATGCGATCGCGCATTTCCCCAATCAGAATCACATCTGGATCTTCCCGCAGAACTGACCGCAGTGCCCCGTGAAACTCATGGGTATGCAAACCCACTTCCCGTTGACTAACCAAGCACTTTTGGGAAGTGTGGACGAATTCAATCGGGTCTTCAATCGTAACAATGTGCTTATTCGTCGTCTCATTCAGATGACGAATCATCGCCGCTAAGGAAGTTGATTTCCCCGATCCCGTAGGACCTGTCACCAGAATCAATCCTTGCGGTTTGCTCACAATATCCTTGAGAACTTGCGGTAAGCCTAAACTATCAATGGAAGGAATATCCAGGCTAATCAACCGTAGAACCATCGCTCCGCCCATCAGGGATTCAAAACAATTCACCCGACAGCGCACGAAACCTGGGTAGAAAATTGCCGTATCCAGTTCCTTGTTTTCTGCAAACTGTTTTCGCTGAGCAGGAGTCAGGATTTCGGCAAGGTATTGTTCAAAAATTTCTGGTGTTACCTTGAGCTGATTCTCAGTCTCTACCATCTGACCTCGAATCCGATATCTAGGAGTTTGCCCGACTCGAATATGGATGTCCGAGGCTTTTTGAGCATACGCATCTTTCACCATCTGTTTAATGGAAGTCGCGCTGTTGACTTCTGGGGGGCGCCCTGGCTGCATCTGCGGAGGAAGTGGTGGCGGTGGTGGTGGTATGCGTGAAGGAGCTTGTGCGCGAGTCGCTTCAGCATCATTTGCTTTGGTCATTTTTTTTCCCCTGGGTACTCACTCTTGTCCGGCAGCGTCGGTAAAACCACAGTTTAATTGATCTTGCCTTTAAAAATTTTCTTTAAGTCAACCGTGAATGTCCTTAATTTTAAAAAATTACCAGACAGGTGTAAAATATCTTATTTATTTGTAATCAGAATTTTGTTAAGGTGCTGGGATAGCTAGACTCTAGACTGGGCAGCGCTGTTTATGAATATCGGTTATCGGATAGCAGACTGGCTGGAAACTCGGTGGGTGACGCCAGCCTACGCCGGGTGGATACTGGGAATCATCGCCGTCTGTTTTTTTGGAGCCGCCACGAACACAATGGCGGGGTGGCTGTATGTTATAAGTGGTCTCAGTTTGGCGCTACTGGGAATCGCCGCCGTCCTATCCGTGCGATCGCTTCGTCATCTTCAAGTCAGCCGACGCCCTATCCAGCCCGTCAGCGTCGGCGATGAGCTAACCATTGAATTAGAAATTGAAAATCCGGTTAACCATCCCAAAACCTTACTCTTAGTCCGGGACGTTCTTCCCTTCGTACTGGGACAACCCGTACAGACTGCAATTGAAACGATTCCTCCTCACAGCATTCACCGCTGGGTTTACTACCTACCCACGCAAAAACGCGGGGTTTATCGGTGGAACACGGTGCAACTGAGAACCGCTGCCCCTGTGGGATTATTCTGGTGTCGCCGCCAGCGTGAAGTTGCCGCTACAGCATTTGTTTATCCCACCGTTTTACCCCTCACCAACTGCCCGATGGTGGATGAAATTGGGCAAGAGAAAAGTCCCTTGTTTCTGAGTTTAGATCGCCGTTCCCAAGCTGCCACAGAAGGAATCACGCGATCGCTTCGTCCCTATCGAGTCGGCGATCCCACTCGTTTAATTCACTGGCGAACCAGCGCCCGTTACGGTGAATTCAAGGTGCGCGAACTAGAAGTTTTCACGGGTGGACAAGAAGTAATTATCTGCCTCGATAGCGCCACCAATTGGAATCTAGAGCATTTTGAACAAGCAGTCATTGCGGCGGCATCCTTGTACTTCTATGCCAGTGGGCGTCAGTTGAATGTAAAACTTTGGACAGCATTCACAGGTTTAGTGCAAGGTCATCGCGTGGTTTTAGAAACTCTAGCAGCAACCTACGCCACAGAAGATGCCCGTGCTGGAGATCCACCCACGCTTCCCTTAATCTGGCTGACTCCCAATCATGTTACTCTAAGCTCTTTACCCCCCGGTAGCCGCTGGATGATATGGATGCCGGAGTCTTCAACTGAGCCTGCAATGCCCGTAAATCGCAATTCTTCTGGAATTGTCATCAATACCGAGCAGCCGCTACAACTTCAGCTACAATCCCCTCTGAAGTAGGCTTGCCCGATGGCATCGATCCCAGCCAATCCCCTTGAGGAAAAGGCTTAAGATACAATGCATAAACACCTGTCGATCCGTGTCATCTCATATTATGAACCCATCAGAAACTGAAACAAAATCCAGCGAAAAAAGTCTAGAGGCGATGCGCCATTTCTCCGAAACATACGCCAAGCGTACCGGCACCTACTTCTGTGTCGATCCTTCCGTAACAGCCGTAGTGATTGAAGGACTCGCCAAGCATAAAGATGATCTTGGTGCCCCTTTGTGTCCCTGTCGCCATTACGAAGATAAAGAAGCAGAAGTACGTGCAACTTTCTGGAATTGTCCTTGCGTACCCATGCGAGAGCGAAAAGAGTGCCACTGTATGTTATTTCTGACAGAAGATAACGAGTTTCGGGGTGAGATTCAGGACATCTCCCTTGAAGAAATTAAAGCTGTACGCGATAGTATGTAACGATAATAGCTAATAACTAAGGGCTAATGACAATTAGTCTTTAGTTATTAGCAAAGTCCAAAGGACTATTAGACTCGTAAAGTTTATTGACAAGTTACGATGACTGGAGGCTTTTTGAAAATAGAGCCTCCGGATTCCAGAATACTCTCTTTAATTACACTCTATAGATAAATCCGGAAAAATTTTTCCGCAAAATCTAATCATTGTAGGTTCAAAGGAACTGGCAAACGTTGTATCTAAGCCAGAAAAATACGAGTAGGAGCAATTAATTTGAAAAAACTATAAATCCAAATATTGCAATTCAGCAATTTGCATTTTTTAATAATCATATTTCTATCCGGTTAGGAAATAAATATTTTCCTCGCTTATAAAATTACTGAGTGAGGCTTAATAGACAGTTGAAAAACCAGATTTAAAAATGAGCAAACCTTCATTATTTGGAGTCACGACAACTAGATGTCAGTCATGTTGCCTTTACGCACGGGTGCGGTATCAAAAGCACTGGCGATCGCATTCCATGCCAACTTGCGTTTCATTTGTGCATCAAGTGGCAGGGGACGCACTGGTGCATCATCTCTGCGTGGTTGCTTATCTGAAAGCCATGTATAGCGATCGCTTAATCCCCAAGTCAATACTGCAATGACCGCTGGTTGCTCCAACACTACTGATAGATATTCCTCATAGATTCCGGCGACGAGGCGATCGCGTACATTAATATTTTTTGGTAACTTTTTGTCTATTACATCCAGTTCGGTAATCATGATTTTCAGCCCAAGACTGGCAACATCCTCCAGAAAAGTCTTCAGCTTTTTAGCGCTAAAGCGAGTCTCTCCCCCCCATAAATGCGCTTGAATACCAAGAGCGTGTACTGGAGTTCCCCTAGACTTTAAACGCTCTAGCAACTTTAAGACAGCCGTTCTTCTTGATTCATCTTTCGGCGTGTCATACTCCAAACTATAGTCGTTATAAACTAATAATGCCTGTGGATCTGCCTCTGCTGCAACGCGAAAGGCAATCTCAATATAATCAGGTCCTATAAACTTCAGCCACGGCGTGTTTCGCAGACTATCAACACGTCCATGCTTTGGGAAAATTGCCTCATTGACCACATCCCATGAATGAATCTTTCCAGCATAGTGCCCAGCAACTGTCTTAATATGGTTTACCATGATCTGCTCGGCGTTTTGACGGTTAACTGTCGTTTTAAACCACTTAGGTAATCTGGCGTGCCAAACTAAAGTGTGCCCGCGAAACAGCATATTGTGAGTGTTGGCAAACTCAGCAAGCCAGTCGCTTCGAGTAAAGTCAAAATTATGTGGAGTCGGACGAATCGCTCTCCATTTCAAGTCATCTTCTGTCACCAGCATGGCGCACTCTTGGGCAAAGCGAGTTGCAAATGCTGTGTTTGAGGAGAGCATATATTTTTGAGTAGCTGCCCCATAAATTAATCCCTTTGCCGCCGCCCGGTTGCGTAGAGGGGTGTTCCCCAGCACTGGAAAATTTCGTTTGTTAGCAAGCGCTTGAAGTGGATTTCCATACTGGGATCTACTGGCGATCGCTAAAGCTCCTGTCCCCACCAAAGTCCCCAAACCCAATAAAAAGCTACGCCGCCCTCTTAGGATTCGTTTTTTTGCCACTGCAACTCCTTCCTTACTTGTTTAAGGGACGCTGCTTGAATTTTAGTAGTTCGGCTAAAAACAACCTCAGTATGAACCAAGGCTCGACTAAGTAGCGCCGCCACAACCGCTGCGGTTCAGCCAGCAGACGAAACAACCACTCTAGTCCCAATTTTCCTGCCCACCTGGGCGGAGTCGGTACAGCACCCGCCACATAGTCGATAGCGGCACCGGAGGTCAAGATAGCATTAGCAGAGAGTTGTTCAAGATTATCCAGTACCCAGTGTTCCTGGCGGGGCATACTCATACCCACCATCAGCACGTGCGGCTGGTAAGCCTTAATCCTTTCTAAAACGGCTTGGTTTTCTAGGCTATTTGGATGAGCATCAAAGTAGCCGTGTGCCGTTGCTATCTGCAAGCCTGGGTACTGTTCTCGCAGAATATCGGCTCCTCGCTCCGCAATTCCCGACTTGGAACCTATATAAAATACGCGCCAATCTTGTTGCACCGCTTCCGCCATCAAGGGATGTGTCCAATCTGCGTATGTAACTCGATGCTCTCGGCTGAGAGGAAGACCTAAAAACTTGCCCAACAAGACTAGAGCCATCCCGTCCACGTGTACGTAATTTGCTTTTGCATAAAAGTCACGCATCTTGCGGTCGTGGTAGTAAAGGTAGATGCTGTGCAAGTTGTGATTAGCAATAATCCACCGTTGGCTATTAGTGACAGCCTCAGCAATCAGACTATGAAGGTTTTCTATAGTCAAGGGATAAACAGTAACGCCAAGAAGACTCAGCGAACGTTTAAAGTTTACCTGATGTGTTGTAGATTTCATATTTTGCAATTTAGTAACGACAGAAAAGACTTTCTTTCCAACTAATGTTGTTGAGCTGAACTCCCAATTTAGTAATTTTTTGGTTTAACAGCGGCTGGCTCGTTGCTATTGATGAAAATTCGCATTTCTTTCAATTGCGAACTTATGTATGACAACAGGGCGTAAATAAAGATAATAATGCCTAGCATTTCCAGTAGTTCTTCGACAGTTGCGATCGTTTGCTTTCTTTTTACTAAAAGCGATCGCCGCTAGTAGCAGAGAACAGAATAGCAACGTTAATCCGGAATAATAAGTAGGAAAATTTTTCTCAGTTGCTAAATTGAACTGTGAGACAAAGCCGAATAGATCGGAATCCCCTAAGAAGTGTTTGGATATTTGTCCAGCAATACTTGCAAGAGCAAAACCCAGCACTACAAGAAGCATAAAACGGATAATTTTTTTTACAGATATTGTAATTTACATTGACAAAACCTCAAAAAAATAACTGCAATCGTTACCTTCTGATGTGGGCGATCGCTATAAGTCAAAGATTGTGTGTTTATAAGCGAATCCTGCAAAACCAGCAGCATTAAGTGTAACTATGCAAACAAACATATAGCGCTATAAAATTTGCTAAAAGCGCAGTTTTGCACTAAATAGCGCTTGAATTGAATGTCAGATTTTAAGCCCCTATTTGCTGATTTTTATTGTATCATATTGTAACTGATTATTCTCTATTTTTAATCTATTAATTTTAAATTCAATGTAAAGATTGTACTAAATTATTAGTTATAACGAAAAACAGAAAGTATTTATACCGAGTTACGTTCAAATCTGTCCTTCTGACGCAGCGTTAGAGGAATAAAAAAACATCTCTAGCCGGAACGAGATGCTGCGCTAGTGCTTCATCTCGTTCCCCATAAAAAAAATCTATACATGAAGCAACTTGGTATCAAGCTGTAGTTTCAGCAAAAATAGAATTTTTGAGAAGAAGGAAAAAGCAAGGGGACATATCTGTCAAAAAATGTGCCAATACTCGGCTGTTCAAGGCAATAGATTTGCGAGTGAGTTTATCTGTTTCAACAATACTGCACCTATTTGGCAAAGCGGATAGTCTGTAATTTTTGACTAAGGATGAATTCACATACTGCTAATTAAATCCGCTAAGTTTTATCAAAATCTGAACGCTTCCTGTCTTTAATCAGGTGATAATGTCACAACGTTCGCATCTGACTGCTGCTTTTTTAGCTCCAAGATTTGGTCAACTGTTTTAATCAATGTCTGCACGCGAGCAATCCAACTGTGATTGAGCAAAATTTCTTCACGAGCCTGACGCCCCATCTCTGGCAGTGCTGTCCTCGACTTATAAGCTTTGATCAATGCAGATTTGAGTTCCTGCCTGTCTCCGGATTGGAACAAAAATCCGGTTTCCCCTTCCCTTAGCACCCGTTGAGCATCCTCAAAAGCTGAAGCTAAGACTGGTTTACCCATCGCCATATACTCGTATATCTTGAGTGGCGAATGGTACATCTTGCCGATTTGTAGCTTGACATGACCAGAATATCCCATGTCAAATCCGGCAATATAAGCGGGTACTTCGTTCCAGGGAACTTGACCGACAAACTTCACGTTGTTGGATAAGCCCAGTTTCTGAGCTAATGCCTCCCATTCTGTACGCATTTGACCGTCTCCCACGACGACTAGGGACATATCCAAGCCATCTGTCCGCAGATCATGCAAGGCTACCAGCAAATCTTCTATCCCCTGCCAAGCATACAGAACACCTACAAAGCCAATTGTAAAGTTATCAAATATGCGCTTCGGCTGCTGCCCTTCGGGGTTAAATATAGAAGTGTTTACACCGTTAGGTAGCACAATGATTTTCTCAGGCGAAATATCTGCTTCGCGAACGATAATTTCTTTGAGCGCTTCGGTAACGCAAATCAGGATGTCGCAATCTTGGTAAGCTTTGATTTCTAACCATCGTTCAAGTCTGCTTAGGACAACATTTTTCCGCTCGGCTTTGGATTCGTAGAACAGAGGGGAATTGGTTTCTAATATCCAAGGGATACCGTGCCGCGTGAAAATCCAGCCTAAAGATTGAAGTGCAGCACGGCGTTCGTAAACCCAGTCAACTTGCTGACCTAATTCTTGCCAAGCTCGTCTTGCATTCAGGGCACCCATATTGAGGCGTACTATATCTGATACCAGGGTACGGAGAAACCCACCCGTGACGGCGCGTTCTGAGCCTGCCGTTACCCAGCTCAAGGGTACGCGATCGCCCACAATAAAGGGTTTAACTTCCCACTGGAGAACTTCAAAAGCTCGCATTACCCCAAGCATATGCGATCGCGGTCCGCCTACTTCCGCATCAGGATGAGTAGAAGAGCGCGGGGCAGCTGATAAGTATCCCAGTCTACGCTTCACACTAGCATTTTGTTCCATTGAACTTTTCCAAATACTTCAAGAACAACTTCAAACAAGCAAAGACTAAGAAATGTCTGTTTCCAGTCAGCTTCCTCAGCATTTTTCAACCTTTCTCCTTTGCTGCAAGTTTCGCTGACGCCGACATCTGAGGTGACTCCTGATGTTGGACAACCAGCGAAAGAGACATTGCTACATAAAGAACCCAAAAGATATTATTTTGCTGCAAAATTACGCTGTCGCTGATGTTATATGGCAACATCAACGTCAAGTATGTCAGAGGCAATAACCCAGATGCCGTCTTGTTAGTATGTGCCCTCGTTAATGCTCGCATAAGATTAATAAAAAATCCCAGCGCAAATATCCATATTCCTCCCCACCCTAAATCAAGACCTAGTTGGAGATAACCGTTATGGGCATAAGTGGGTTGCCATCCGATGATATTCCAGACCTTTCCAGATTCACCCTTCTCGCCTAGCCAGAAAGCACTGTATCCATAGCCTAACCAGGGATGTTTGTTAATCATATCTAGCAAAACCGACCATAGCTCTGTCCGTCCGCTAAAGGTCAGATCCCGCCCCGCAGCACCGAGTATGGCTTCCACATTTCCAAAAAACCATGTAGTAATTGTAGTCCCTGCCATCACTCCCATAGCAAATAAAGGCGCGCTCAACGGATGGCGCAATTGCAAAACCCAATATAATGGCAAAAAACTGACAAGAGTCAGTGAGGACAAAAGAGGTGTCGCTGAGGTTGACATCCGAATTAGGGCAACGGTAAGACCCAAGCTAGCCCATTTCACCAGACGATGTCTTCCCCCTTCCAGAGCTAGAAGCAAGAAGACCATAAAACTTAAGCTTAAAGCACGCCCCATTGCATTTTTATGCGTATATATTCCCCTCCAAGCTCCTACATGGGTACCTATCTGATGCACTCCATACTTCGGTAACGCTACAGCAAATACTAAACTCAGTAAGCATGCAATCCCTAATGCCCAAGCTAACAAGCGCAACTGGTCTTTTAAGCTATAGCGCGTAGCCAAGTACGTTCCAAAGATGGTGGTTCCCACTAACGCAATACTGCGGCGCAGAGTCACAGGTGGAGCGACTGACCATACTACTGAAGATAAAGCGAATGTTACTAAGACAAATGCTAGCTTTTCCTTGGTCACAGCCCAAACAACTTTTTGCCACCTAATAAAAAAAAATGTAATTCCATAAATTCCAAACAAAAGCACTTGCATAATTCCATCGCCGCTGCTCGCATCTAATTTAAATCCCAATTCTTCACGCACAAGCGAAATCAAAGCATCGGTGAACAGCAGAAGCGATATAACTACAAATACCTCTTCAAAAAAGTTTTTATGAATTATAATTTTCAACGTTTCATCTCACAGTTTATCTGTTCTTCAGGTCGATTGTGAGGAGGGTTTTACCCAACCATCCCATCTAAAGCGGGTAGCTTGTTTTGACTATAAATTTCTTGATTCAGCAGTTGTTTGTAAATTTCAACTAGATAATCATTAAGTTGGTCGAGGTTGTAGTGCTGTTCCACATACGCACGACCCGCTTGTCCCATTTCAGGCCAAACCTCCGAGTGTGCGATGAGATAGCCCAACTTTTCAGCTAAAGCATCCGCATCCCGTTCGGGTACAAGGAACCCAGAAATTCCATCTTCAACCAGTTCTGGAATTCCGCCGTGTTGGGTACTAACAACAGGCAAACCCATTGCCATTGCTTCTTTTAAGGTATTTACGGGAGCATCTTGATTGCCGTCTTTAGCTGTTACGCATGGAGCAATAAAAATATGAGAATTATTGAGAAGTTCAATGAGCTCTTGCTGTTGTTTTCGACCTATTAAGTGTACACTATGCTCAACTTTTAAGATTTGAATGAGTTGTTGTAATTCTTTCAATAAAGGGCCATCACCTACAATATTGTACTCAATATTTGGGTAGGTGTTTGCTAACTTGGTAACAGCGCGAATACCGTACTCTACACCTTTTTTTTCAACCAAGCGACCTGTGGTTACAATTTTAATACGTCCGTCCGGATGCGGATAGCGGGGACTAAAGCGAAATCGACTACAATCAATTCCCGATCCAAATACGATAATCTTGTTTTCTTCACAGCCCAATTTAACGAGTCGTCGCTTAAAAAAGTCGCAGTTCGAGAGAAAAAGGTCGCCTGTCTTGAACAGTGGCTCGTAAGCGTCTTCACCAACCTGCTGAATATATTTACTAATATCAGAACCGCGAAAATGCGTAATCAGTTTTCCTTGCAGAACCCCCAACTCTCTCAAAGCCATTGCCATCAGACCTAAATGACCAAATTGGCAATGAATGACATCATAAGTTGTCTGCCGTTTCATTAATAAAATTGTTGCGTATAGCAACTTGAGTGAAGTTGCCGATCGGCTGTACTTAAAAATGTTGAGTGATCGCAACAGCAGGACGGGTTTTTTATAGAAATTTGCTAATAGTAAACCAAAACCTTTGAGCGCTCTTAAGAGAAAATTGTCTGGTACTTCAGCACAATAAGTCTGCTCTAAAAGTCGGTAAGTTTTGACATCTGGATGGACTTTAGCAAGATTACCTGCCTTGTTCGTATAAATGGAATAAATCTCAACTTCATGCCCGCGCTCGATTAAACCTGTAATTTGATTTAAAATGAACGTTTCTGAAATGACAGGAAACCGATCCACGAATATTGCTACCTTCACAATAACTCTCCTACAGCTTAATAATTCACGTTTTTGAAATTCTGTTCGCTTAGCGTCGTTTGAACTGGCTCACAACAGATAAATAAAGCTCCTTTGCATTGAAGACATGAAACATAATTAGGTAATAAGTCAATGCCATTGCTAAGGAGGTAATAATACCCGTAGACCAGGCAGGCAAACTAGAGCCGATGGTCAATTTAAGGGTCAGAGCGATCGCTCCTGCCGGGATAGATGCGAGCAAAGGTTGCTGCACAGCACGCAATAAATCGAGCATAGTGATGGACGTGTTGCGCGTTGCATAGTACATACACGGCCATGTCTGCAAAAGTTTGGCAATCGAGTAGCTTAAGGCAACCCCCTTGGCTCCGTAGGGTAAGCCAATAAAAAACGACATTGCTAGAAAGGTGGAGCTAAATACTCCCCACTTAAACATCCGGTCAGTTCTACCTGTACAGATGTATAGCCAGCCAGAAGTGTTGGTAATTAGTTGTACCAGTGCAGATATGCCCAAAAATCTAAAAATGATACTTGCCTCACCCCATTGCGAACCAAGAATCAGCTCGACGATTTCTTCGGAGATGACCAGCATGAGGATAACTACAGGCGCAGTAATAGAAGTGAGCAGCGAAAGCGCCTTGAGGTAGTGGTTGCGAAATTGCTCTGGCTCAAAATGCAATCGGCTCAAGCTGGGAACGGCAACGGCTTTAATCGGGGAATTGATTTGTTGCAAAGGAAGCATCATTAAGCTGTATGCTTTCACATAAAGACCTAAAGCATTAGCTCCCCACACCCTTCCGATCAGCACGTTGTCAAGGTTGCGAGCCATGTAGTTCAGGAAGTCAAAACCCGCAAGGTTGCTGCCGAAAGCCAGCATGGAACGGATACCGGAACCTCGAACGGGTGGACCGGGACGCCAACCGCACATTACCCAAACTCCCACACAAGTAGCTATCACCGTTGCTACTTGCATCAGTACCAGTGCCCAGTAGCCAGCCCCATACCAAGCCGCGATAATGGTGGTGGCGACGCCAACCAAAATAGAGATAATATCGATAGCTGCTAAGGCTACAAAACGCATCTGCCTCCTGAGCAACGCTTGGTGCTGGACGGTCAGACCCGCAAAGATAAACGTCCCAGCCACCACGAGCGTAATCCATATCAGGCGTGGCTCCCCGTAGAACCAAGCAATCAGCGGTGCCATTGCTGCGGTCAGCAGCGCGAGCGAGATGCTGAGTGCAACATTCACCCAAAATAAGGTGCTGACCTGCTTATGGTTAACCTCAGCCTTTTGAATAGTTGCCGCCGACAGGCCCATGTCATTGAATATATAGACAAAACCTGTAAGGCTAGTGACCATACCGAGCAACCCGTAGTCTTGCGGGGAGAGCAGGCGGGCGAGAACAACCGTAGATCCCAGGTTAAGGAGGAATTTACAACCCTGCGTCACCATCGTGACTGCACCACCTCGAACGGAACGACCCTTCAGGTCATTCTTCAGATGGTCGGTGCGAAAGTGCTGAGCAGGGTCAGCCGCAGGAGAGATGTTTCTCAGGAGCTTTGACAAATTGGCACCTTTTCTTGTTTGAGCGCTACAGCAACCGATTGATGCATTTACAAAAACCCATCTCAACTTAGCGTCTGCTTAAGAGCGATCGCTATATTTTCCACTCTTGGACATAGCCTTTTTAGCAGTTGTATCATTCAGTTTGGCAAAGGAGTCTTCCTTGGCATAGTAAAAGTAGCTGTCAGATTCGTTTTCCAAGATCACGCCATTGACCACTAGACCTAAAATATTGTTACCCGAACGCTCCAGTGACTCTTTAGCAGCAATTGCACTAGTAGAATCAACCACCCCAGGCCGTGCCACGAATAAGATACCATCGGTCATTTGACCCAAACTCAAAGCATCAGCTGCCTGGATTACAGGAGGCGTATCGAAGATCGCAAAATCGTAGTGTTCGGAAAAATACGAAATCAGTACAGCCATGCGTTTGGAGTCTAAAAGAGCCATTGGATTTGGAGGCATCACCCCAGAAGTCAAGACATCCAAGTTTGGCATCACTTCTCTTGCCACAGTTGCTTCAAATTCAGCCTGACCTACCAGCACATCACTTAAACCTGCTACATTAGTCAGTCCCCAAATGTGGTGCTGTAACGGACGGCGCATATCCGCATCCACTAGCAATACCCGTCGTCCTAGTTCAGCCGTAGCTGCTGCTAAATTGGCAGCAACTGTAGACTTCCCTTCTTTGGGAGAAGAACTCGTTACTACAATTACTTTCAGCGCCTTATCTGAACTCATAAATTTCAGGTTAGCCTGAAGCATTGGGTACGCTTCGCTAAGCGACGAACCGGGAACAGCTCTAACCAGGATCTCTGGAATAGTCCATTCCTGCTCCTTACCACGCTGGTTAACTTTTTTCCCAAAAGCAGGAATTGTTCCTAGCAATGTATACCCAAACAGCTCTTTTGCTTCTTTAAGGGTTTTTATGGATGTGTCTCTGATTTCTAAAACTACAATGGTTGCTGTAGTAAATAGCATACCCAGCAGAATTCCTAAGGCTAGGATTAAAGCTGGTTTGTGAATTGAGGCTTTTTCAGGAACTAAGGCGAATTCCATAATACTAGCGTTCCCTATGTTTTGGTTTTCTGCAACTCGTACTTCTTGCAGCTTTTTTAATAGAACTTCATAGGTTGATTGGGCGGCTTCCACTTGCCGCTGTAGCTCCCGCTGATCTTGTTCCAATTTGGGTAGTATATTTATCCTTTGTTTATACATCGACTGGGTGTTAGATAGCAAAGCTAGCCGACTACCCAAAGCTAAGCGTTCTACCTCTGTTTTGACCAAGTCATCGCTAAGTTTTTGTTTGCTCTCTCCAATCTGCAAATTCCGTTCTGACAGTTGCTGCTGACTGCCAAGAGACTGTTCTACCCGCTCTTCTAATAAGGCTTCTAAAGTGGCTCTTTTTTCCTTCAAATCGACGATTGCAGGATGGGTGTCTAGAAAGCGGCTGCGCTGAGCTGCCAACTGAGATTCTACTTGTTGGTATTCTGCAAGAGCTTTTTGCACTCCTGAAGACTGGTTCAGAGAATTTATGGCTATGGCTTCCTGTGAAGTCGTACCCAATTTCTTTTGAAGAGTTATAGAACGAGTATTCATATCTGCCAAACCCGCCTGAGTTTCGGTAATTTGGTTGTCTAAATTCTTAATAACTTCTACTGTCGATTTAGCTTCCTCATCCAAAGCTACAACCTGGTTTCGTTCTTTGAATAGACGCAGGGCTGCTTCTGCTTGACGAACGCTTGCTTCAGCTTTAGGCAGCTGCGAAGCTATAAATTCACGAGCTGCAACAGCCTCAGCACGATTAGTTAGTAAGTTTTTTTCTATATAAAGATCCATTAGTTTGTTGACCACTGCCGCCGCTTCTTCAGGGTCAGAACTTTTATAAGAAATCTCTATTACATCTGTTGATGCAATATTTTTTACCTTTAAAAGTTTTTTTATCAATGATTTAGGTTTACTAGGAGTGCCATCTTCTTCTTTTACATTGAGTGCAGTTATGGTCTTCTGAACTAAAGGAACAGACTTAATAATTTCTATTTCTGTATTGAGAGGATTACTCTTTTGAGCTAAGGGGTCTAACTCACCTATTTCTTTGCCTACTCCAGTTAGGGAAGAGGTACGATTAATCTTAAATAACAGCTTTCCTTGGGTTTCGTAGTCTGGCTTTTGTAAGAGTGCCATGACGATAGCGATCGCCGTACAAGATCCAAAGACAGCTAAAGCTGGGAACCAGCGCCGTTTTAGGCTCAGCCAGTACTTTTGCAAATCTATATTGATGTAATCTGTAGATTGAGATTGCATGAAAACCTCATGAAAAAGTACGGGGATGTGGGAGGACTTGACAATTTATCCTAGCATTGCCGTAACGGAATCGCTACATTACTTTAAGCGATCGCCCAATCATTACTCTGTAAGACTCCTGAGTAACACTCAATTCCCCTGTATTCCCACCCCTATCTTGTTTTTCTTCAAAAAAACTGTAATTGACATCTGTTGTGCTACATCGATTTAATATTCTCTTGTTCTTACGTGCTTATCAATTACACATCTCTACCTTCTACTCTTCTTTAATAAGCTCCTTTTCTATATATAAGAACTGTAACGGTTTGCATCAAAATTTGTAAGTCTAACAGTAGCGACCAGTTCTCTATATAGAAAAAATCCAGTTGGATTACCTGTTCAAAATTGGTTATATCCGAACGACCCGATACCTGCCAAAGTCCTGTTATTCCAGGTAAAACCGCCTGACGTACAAAGTGATGTTCCGAAAAATTATTGACATCTCGAACAGGTAATGGACGCGGACCAACTAAACTCATTTCTCCAAAAATTACGTTCAATAGTTGGGGTAACTCATCTAAGCTATAATGCCGCAGAAATTTACCAACTTTTGTAATGCGTGGGTCACTTTTTATTTTAAAAAGTACCCCATCTTTCATTTCATTGTATGCTTCTAATTCCTTTTGAAGTTTGTCAGCATTAGTAACCATCGTCCGAAATTTCCATACCTTGAACTGCTTACCATTTAGACCAACACGGGTTTGCTTGTAAAAAACGGGTCCCGGAGAATCTAGTTTTATCAACAGTACAATCAAAAGATAAATTGGAGCTGCAAGTAATAGCAATATAATCGAAGAACAAAAATCAAAACAACGCTTAATCCAAAAATCACTTCCCGTAATCAGTGGAGGAGAAAACTTGATAGAAGGTATTCCACCTATCATAAAAGGCTCAGATCTCTGCGAAAAAGGTTCTAAACCTATTGGCAAAATATTTAATGTAATTCCTGCATTACGTAAGTTCCAATAAAGAAACATTCGCTCCTTTATAGTGCCCCAATAACATATAAAAACTTCTACAATTCCTAAAGATTGTATATGTTCGATTGTTTCTCCCCATCCTAATTCTTCAGCTAATGAAAGATCGGAAAAGCCCATTATCCTATAGCATTTTTCTCGTTTCAACAAATTTATAGCTTTTTCAGTATCTTTAGGATGACAGATTAAGAAAATGGGAGATCGCATTGCACCTTTTTGACGAAGATGCTTGATAATAAAATCCACGCTCAGGCGACCAGCATAAGTAAACAATATACTCAACAACAAAGACAGTATAAAAGTGGAACGAGAAACAAAATCTCCTGGTTTATAGAAAAAAGCGATGATTAGCAGAACTATATGAGATAAAGTCAGTGACTTGATTAACTTCCGGTAGGCGCAACGCTTTTGTCCACCTTCATACAGTCCTTGTGCTGCCATTACTCCAATCTGAGTAGTAAGGATGGGCAGTAATGACATCGGATTGTTTCCCACGCTCCAAGGAGAAGCTATGGGAGTACCGTAAGTTTCAGCTACTTGCCATGCCGCAAATAGCAGCGTGGAATCTACTGAGAGTAGCGTTAGCCGTCGTAGCCAGCCTCTACCAATTCCCTTACGTAGGGTTGTAAAGACAGGTTCCCGTAGGTCTAGCTTGGTCTTTAATAAAGGCGTATTTGTCATGCTTGGCTCCTTTACTTAATTACACTCTAAAGATCCGTATCTCAATATTTGCTTGCGTAGTTTTACTTGACACCTTAGATGTACTTTCCCC
The DNA here is from genome assembly GCF_042747725.1 of Coleofasciculus sp. H7-2. NCBI lineage: Bacteria > Bacillati > Cyanobacteriota > Cyanophyceae > Coleofasciculales > Coleofasciculaceae > Coleofasciculus > Coleofasciculus sp. H7-2. Next base: position 1,671 of record NZ_JBHZGO010000013.1, on the reverse strand, counting down.
CTTCTTAACCTACTTTTAACCTAATTTGTAAAGATTTTACCATATTCTATAAGAATTATGTAGCAGAGGTATTCGCGTAACTTACGTCTATTTAGGTAGATGTTTGTAGTAGATTTAACAGTGGCTGGTAGTGGTTTGGCTCGGCTTCAAAACTCTTAGCTTAATTACGCAATAGCTCCAAATTTGGATGTAAATCTGCTGAATCTCTATCGAAAGTTATAGTGCAAGGCACTAGACAACATTCCAAATACCTATTTCTCTTTATAAGAAGATATAAGCTTTTTGAGGCAATTAGGTGAACTTCACAGAAACTTTGCCAAAACTTTATCTAGGGTTCATAAATTTCTAGTATGGTTAAGTAGGATACGGAATTTCTACTTAGGCAAAACGCTCTTTGCTACTTTATAGGAATGAAATTCAACACAAAGAGCAATTGAACAAGTAACTGCCATAGGCGATCGCCATCAAGACAGCTGCTGTCAAAGTCAAGACAGTCGGGTCAGTCATCAGTGTGCTTACTTACCCCTCAGAATTAACCAATCCAGTCATCCCCGGCTATTAAGTCCTACGGTAGACACTATTGTTTTTGGCTCAAGATGTATTTCAGGGAGCGATCGCAAACAATCTCAAGCTCAAGAAATACGTAATGACTGAAGAAACCCCATCTGAATTTTGGCAAGGGATCGAAGAGTTTAATCAGCGCGAGTTTTACGCCTGCCACGACACCTTAGAGGCTCTGTGGATGGAAGCCAGCGAGCCGGAAAAAAGGTTTTATCAGGGAGTGCTGCAAATTGCCGTTGGGTGTTATCACCTAGGCAATCTCAACTGGCGGGGTGCAGTTATTTTATTGGGGGAGGGAATCCGCCGCTTGGAGGCTTACGAACCTGCTTACAGTGGAATTGATGTCACCGAACTGCGCGAACAGAGTGCCGAACTGTTAATGGTACTACAACAAGCTGGGGCAGAAAACGTGGCTGATTTTGTGGAGCAGATGCAACAAGACGATAATGCCTCACAGTTGCCAAAAATAGTGCGAGTAGAGGCTTAGAAACTTCTCAATACTTAGAAACGTCGGGATTGTTGTGCCTGGTTATCGCTGGATTTGTTCTGGATCGATCCTTTAGAAAGAGTAAACTAGGCACAAGAGCCGATCACCGTCTTTGATGTCTCCGCACGACCCATGATGTCCTCATTTCAATTTAATCAAAGTCTAATGCGTCGCCTGGGATTAGTGCTGATGCTTCCAGCTGTTTTAGCGGGAGCGATCGCTATCCCCACCCAAATCCAAACTGCCCAAGCCCAAACCGCCGATGATGGACGCGCCCTCACCGTCCGTTCTGATGTGCAAGAAGCCAACTCAAAAACAGGCGTGGTAACAGCTCGTGGCAATGTGCAAATGTATTACCCCTCGCGGCAGATTCAGGCAACTGCTGCCCAAGCGCAGTATTTCAGCAAAGAGCGCCGCATCGTTCTGAGTGGTAACGTCTACGTCCTGCAACAAGGCAATAGTCTCCGAGGCGAGACAATCACCTATCTGATCGATGAAGGACGCTTTGTTGCCCTGCCTCAGTCCAATCGGCAGGTAGAATCAGTTTATCTGGTCGCCGATCCAAATTCTCCAACTACATCCGTAGCGCCACCGGCTCCCGCCGTCAATCCTAAGCCAGCCTT
>NZ_JBHZGO010000012.1:0-57171 GCF_042747725.1 Coleofasciculus sp. H7-2 | reverse complement strand
TTCAATTCGATTACTAATTCATTATCTCAGATTTGGAGATGTTCCAATTCCCTATCAAAATCAAAGAAATCATTTTCGGCTCCCCTCTCGCATTCTCGCTCGCATCATACCCTAATTCAGCAACGCCAACGCTGCCAGTTTATTTCCGCTTTAGAAAAGATAGTCATGTTGATTTGACCTATTTTTTCTTCTGCGTCATAATTGCGTTAGATGACGCTAAATATAAAATTCAAAACCTCCCTTCCGTAATTCTTCTACACTATCCTGAACCGCCCAAACCATCCGCTCGATATCCTCATTTGTATGGGCTGTGGATAAGAAACCACCCCCGCCTCGGAGCATAATTCCCCTGTCGAGCAAGTGATAGTATAACAAGTCCAAAACACTTAAAGAAGTAGACTCTCCTGAAGAGGCAGCATTACCAGAAGAAGCAGGACCGAACAGGGAACCAAAATGTGCCATTCGGATAGGCATCTTCTCTGTTTCAAAGTAATTATTGATTGTTTCAACAAAGTGCGACGTACGTGAATTTAACTGCTCCTGTAGACTTGCTCCTTGAGTTTTGAGATGCTGAAGAACTACTTTCGCAGCAGCCATAGCTAGTGGATGCTTACAGAAAGTTCCGGCAAAAAATGTTGTTTTCGCTTGAGGATAAGATGAATCTCCGTAGTTCCAATTACCGCCATCAATACCATCCATATAATTAGCTTTGCCAGCAATGATTCCAATCGGCATCCCACCACCGACAATTTTTCCATAAGTTGCGATGTCAGCTTCAACGCCAAACCATGCTTGTGCGCCGCCTGGATGAATTCGGAATCCAGTAACCATTTCATCAAAGATTAAGGTTATTCCTAATTGTTGGGTTAAGTGCCTTAATTGTTGTAAATATTCTTTAGGTTGTAGAGCCAGCCTGCGAGATTGCACGGGTTCAACTAGCACAGCCGCTAATTCTTGATTATGCGATTTTATTACATCTAAAGATTGAGGATTTCCATAATCTAAAATCAAAACATCTTCAACAATATTATGCGGTATTCCTGAAAAAAGTGGCACGGTTTGTAGCTTTCCATCTACTCTTTTGGCTTTCGCTAATGCTTCATCAAAATGACCGTGATAAGAGCCTGAAAACATGGCGATTTTGTTACGACCTGTTGCAGCTCTTGCCAAGCGGATCGCCGTCATTACGGCTTCTGTGCCTGTATTGCTAAAAGTAACTCGCTCCATTCCTGTCAGTTCAGAAATTAGCTGGGCAACCTCACCGGCACACTCGGATTGAGGGCCAATTTGGATTCCTTGCTCAAGTTGCTCTTGCAAAGCTTCTTTGATAAAGAGTGGATTGTGACCAAAAAGATTGACCCCAAATCCCATCGTTACATCTATATATTCGTTTCCATCGACATCCCAAATTTTAGAGCCTTGGGAGCGTTTGGCAACAATAGAATAAAACATTTCCTTGAAAGGAAAACTGAACTCTACAAAGGTTTTGTTGTCAGCTAGAACTGGACGATAGGCTTGTGCGAGTTGTTTTGAAGTTTTTGTCCGCTTGGTGTAGCGTTCAATGAAGGTTTCTAAATGCTTTTGCTGACGGTAGGGGCTATTTGTAGATTCCGGTTGAATGGTTTGCATGATGAAATTTCCTTTTGTTAAAACTAACGTTTGCTTTCTGAAGCACCAATCATGTTCACTTAAAAGTCTTGCATTCTGGCAGAAATACCCTAATATTTTAGGCTGGGTTGAAGAACGAAACATAGCGATTGTTGGGTTGCACTATCGTTCAACCATTCCCTACAAATTAGCTAAATGAATTGTCAAATCCTCTTTCCTCTCTCTGCGGTCGTCACTCATTTAGGATGTCTGTATTCCAATTGGCTCTGGAGCCTTCAGAAATTTACTGCGAATGAGATATGAGAAGTAGGTACTGAGCAATTCCCTATTTACTGGCGGGCAAACAATAGAAGTTCCTTCCAGTCCAGCGAGTGTATTCTGGCAGTCAATATGGCGAATTACTAACTCACTAATCTTAGTTTGATGAGATTCGCTTTCCGAAAAAGTTGGCAGTAGCGGATATAGGGCATTATCGAGCGATCGCTCAGCCAAATTGCCTAATTCCGTTCGCCACTGTTCATCAGAAATTTGCCGCAGTGGATAGCCAAACGAGCAAATCAAATTAACCAGTTCGTTCCACTGGATAGGGTGGGGATTGACAAGGTGAAAAACCTTGCCCAAAGAAGCTTTCTGTCTTGATAAATGAACGATGGCTCGACTCGCATAGTCCGCAGAAATTAAATTCACCATCGTGTCACGCTTTGGGGCACTTCCGAGCTGAATGCAGCCTTTAATCATTCTGAAAGTATGATCGTCGGTATTGCAGACACCCGTTTGGCTGTGTCCTGAGATACGTCCGGGTCTGTAAATAGATATCGGAAGTCCTCGTTCGCCAGCAATCGTGACTAACTTTTCGGCAACCCATTTACTCTGGGTGTAGCCGCTAGCGATTCCCTTCAGGATAGCTTCGCTTACCGCTTCCCAATCATCAATACTGTCCTGTTCCCGAACGATTTGCAAACCCGAACCAGCAGCCGAGATGACGCCAATTGTGGAAATAAAATGCACTGGCTTAAGTTTAATTAAACTTGCCAATCTCAAAACTTCCTGAGTTCCCAGCACATTGGCAGGTTTGAGAGCAGAGTATGGATAAGTAAAATTAACTAATGCACCGTTGTGATAGATAACATCGATTAGACTTGCCATTTCTCGGAATTGCTCATCTGAAAGCCCCAACAACGGTAGAGATAAATCTCCTAAAATGGGGATAATTCGTGAGTTTAAACTTTCCTCCCAAAGCGAGTAAGATTCCAGGCTATTTTGTAGGCGTTTTTTCCCTGAATCTGCATTGCTAGCACGTACTAGACAATAGATATCTGCTGGCGTTTGTTGCAAAAGTTCGGAAAGTAAAAAAGCTCCTAAAAACCCGGTTGCTCCAGTTAAAAAGATGCAACTGGGTTCAGCCTCAAATCTAACCTCTCCCCCAACCCCTTCCATAGTATGGAAGGGGGTTGGGCGGTTAGGTATAGAATCAGGGCGAATTGTCGGATCTAAGACAGCTTCAGCGTTTAGATTTAAATTCGAGGCGGGAGAAACAAAAGGAATTACTCCCTGTTTCATTTCGATGCTTCTTGCTAAATCGGCGATGGTAGGAGCATCAAAAAAATCGCGTAAGGACAGTTCTATCTGGAAAGTTTCTCGCATTTTGGCAAGTAACTGAGGGATGAGTAAAGAGTGTCCCCCAAGGTCGAAGAAATTGTCATAAATCCCTACCTTTTCAAGTTTGAGAAGTTGAATCCAAATTCCAGCAAGTACCTCCTCAACGCCGTTGCGAGGAGCTACAAATGTATCTGCTACGGGTTTTATTGTCTCCGGTGCTGGCAATGCCGAACGGTCTATTTTGCCATTTGGGGTAAGCGGTAAAGCTTTCAAAACTACGAAAGCAGAAGGCACCATGTATTCCGGTAGTTTCTCTTTGAGGAAGGAACGCAGATTGTGAATTAGTGCTGAATTTGAAACGATATAAGCCACTAAACACTGTCCCAGTTCATCCTCTCGCAGCAAAACGATACTCTGGCGTACAGATGGATGTTGCGACAGTACCGCCTCAATTTCTCCTAGCTCAACGCGGAAACCCCGAATCTTTACCTGGTCGTCAATTCGTCCCACAAACTCAATGTTTCCATCTGGTAAATAACGAGCCAAGTCTCCAGTTTTGTAAAGGAGGGATTCAGACTTTTCCCCCAATCCCAAACCACCTCTCCCTAAGCCTCCCCTTGTAGGGGAGGGAAAAGGAATAAATTTTTTTGGCTGGGGAGGGGAGCAATTCTCCTGGGGGGTTAGGTTTTGATTAAACGGGTTCGCAATAAACTTTTGCGCTGTGAGTTCCGGTCGATTCAGATAACCTCGCGCCAAACCAGCACCGCCGATGTATAACTCACCCGGTACGCCAATTGGAACTGGCTGAAAATGAGCATCCAAGATATAAATCTGCGTGTTAGGGATTGGACGACCTAGAGGAACTGTTTCAGAAATACAATCCGCTTTCTGATGCTCTAACTGATAAGTAAGTACGCCTACTGTTGCTTCTGTGGGACCGTAATGATTGAAGATTTGGCAGCCGGAAGCTTGTTTTTGAATTGTCTCAATTAAATTCCAACTTAAAACTTCACCACCCAGAATTAATCGCTTTCTAGGTAAGATGTGCGCGGGATTAGAAGCTGTCAGTAAAGCAGATAGGTGAGAGGGAACAATTTTGAGACAATCAATCGGATGTTGTTGAAAGTAAGTTGCCAGTGCTTCTGGGTCAGTTGCGCGTTCTTGCGAGACTATATGAAGACACCCACCCGTACACAAAGCCGGGAAAACAACTGTATGACCTAAATCGGCGGCGAAGGTGGAAGCGATCGCATAACTGGCACCTGCTGGTAAATTTAGTCTGTTGATAATACCGTTGAGATAATTCAGCAGTTGTTGATGCTCAATCGCAACTCCTTTGGGTGTGCCAGTGGAACCGGAGGTGTAGATTACATAAGCGAGATTTGAGGGTTTTTGGATAGAATTTTGACTTTCGACTGGTATGGTTTCCCAATCTGTATCCAGACATAGGACTTTGGCGCTGTGTTGAGGAATTTCTAAAAACTGTTTCTGAGTTAACAATACTGGCACTTGAGCATCTTGCAACATCAAGGCGAGGCGTCCTGTTGGCATTACCGGATCTAGCGGTAGATATGCACCACCTGCTTTGAGAATGCCTAGCATTCCCATCACCATCTCTGGGGAACGTTCAACGCAAATAGCGACTACGACCTCTGGCTTAACTCCCAACTTTTGCAGGTGATACGCTATTTTGTTAGCACCCGCATTGAGTTCGCGGTAGGTCAGTTGTTGATTTTCAAATATAACGGCAATGTTGTCTGGGGTGCGTTCTGCTTGTTCTTCAAACAGTTGGTGGATGCACTTAATTTTGGGATAGTCAACTTGAGTGTTGTTGAATGCAACTAATAATTGGTGTCGAGAGCGATCGCTAAGTATATTTAACTGACTGATTGCAGTTTCTGGGTTGTTAGCAGCACTTTCCACTAAGGTATGAAATTGTTCTGCCAAGGATTGAATCGCCTCTATACCGATGATGCTGGCATCATAGTGAAACTTTGCACTCAGCGAATCATCCCGACACACGCAAGAGAGTTTTACTTTGAAGCGATCGCAGCAGACGTACTGCTGGTAAATCGAAAATGATAAATCGCCAGCAGAATACTTGTTTAGCTGTTCTTCAAACTCGAAACCAAAGGGAAAAATGGCTAAATCTGTATTCCTAATCTTTTCCCTACAGAAATATTCTTGCCACTTATCGGCATCGCTTACAGACTGCTGAACTTGCTGCACTAATTGACTAAATATTAAGCTATCTTCTAAATGAGTGCAAAGCGGTAAAAATTTGGCAAACAATCCTAGCGCTGGCTCTAATTCTTCATATTTTCGACCATTAAAAGCAGTGCTTACGATAATATCTGGCTGTCTAGTTAGTCGCCAAAGTAGGGTTTTCCAGCAAGCGAGTAAAACGGCTGAAATAGAAATATTGTATTTTTGCGCGATCGCTGTAATTTTGGCAACCAAATCTGGCTCAATCTGGTACTCAATAGAGTTGAGTTCAAAGTTAGCTGGTAAGCCAAGCAATTTATTCTCTAAAGGCAGCTTAAAATTAGCCAAGATAGAGAAATCTTGCTGCTTCCAGTATTCTTTACCCGTTAAATCATCCTCATCCTCAAGCAATTGATTCTGCCATTCCGAAAATTGTACATATTGCACAATTTCTTCCTCGGCTATTTCCTCACCTTGAAGACTGGCGGCATATCCTTGGCTAATTTCTTGTACCAAATTCTTCAATGTCCAACTGTCAGCGCAAAGGGAAGGCAAAGTGACAATTAAAAGATGTTTGTCATCTGACAGAGTAATTAGGGATGCACGCAACAGCGAACCAGCAGGTTCAGAAGTAGAAATTGAGCGCCTTTCTTCTTCAAGAATTCCCTCGATCTTGGCTTCTTGTTCCTGGGAATTACAGTTGCTTAGATTGATAGAATACCAAGAAGTTACGTGGATGCGATCGCTAACTACTTGGATTGGTATTTTTATCCCTGGTTCTCGATGGAAACTTGTCCGGAGAATTTCATGACGATTGGTAATTTGTTGCCAATTTTCTTCTAAAACTTCTATTTTAAGGTTTCCCTCTATCAAAATGGCACATTGAGCGCAATAAGCGGCGCTATCTTGTTGTAACACCCAAAGATATCTTTGCTGAGGAGATAACCGAAATCCATTAATTGTTTGCATTGTTCAAATTGCTCGTTTTTAATATTTTTCTTGTTTCCACTCACCAGCCAGGGGTTAAAACCGCCTAACATTTAAATTTTTCAGTCCGTTTTAACGGACTTAAGCTATTAGACGGGGAATAAATTCCCCGGCGGGACTTAAGCTATTAGACGGGGAATAAATTCCCCGGCGGGACGGCAACGTTCTTCGTCAGCCATCATTTCTCCCATAGCTACCACAATCTTCCGCGAACCTACAAATGGGTTGCGACTATGTGCAGCTAACATATTGTCCAGCATTAATATGTCTCCTTCCTGCCAAGGAAAACTAACAGATGCCTGTCGATAAACTTCTTGAATTTCTGCGATTACAGAATCTTCAATAGTAGTGCCATCTCCGTAATAGACATTGCGGGGCAGATTTTCTTCTCCAAATACAGATAATAAAGAGGTGCGGACTGCTGGATCTAAGCAGGAGACATGATGCAAGAAAATTTGATTAAAAAATACCGTTTCTCCCGTTTTTGGATGCTTAGATATCGCCGGACGAATCTGGCGAGTTCTCAAACCATTGTCTTCTTTCCACTCAAACTCGATTACAGCTTTCCGGCAATAATCTTCCACCACACTTTTGTCTGTCGTTCTAAAAAATTCTTGCCAGCTAACATCTAATCCGTCTGTATAGTTGCGGACGTACATAATTTGCTTTTGGGCAAATCTTTCTTTAAGTTGATTGAGTAGTTGGTAGACTTTGCGGCAGTCGATAATCGGGGTTTCTCCGCCTTGCTGTGCAGCTTTGACGCAGAAAAACCAAATTTTTAAAGGCCAACGGTGTAAATGCGAACTCTCGTTATGAAACAAGATAGATCGATCCGCAGGATAAGGAGTAGAACCGTAAACTTGCCCGCTAACTCCTTCGCGGGGTAAGTCTCCATATTCCCCGAATAATTGGGGACAAATGGCTTGGGCAAATTGCTCAAAAATGGAAACTAAAGGTTCGTTAAAGCCTCGAAATAAAATTGCTCCATGTTGTAATAACTTGGTTTGGATTAATTCTTGGTTGTTTTTTGCCCAGTCAACGATATCAACCTCGTTTACAGCAGGTTTGAGAATTAAGGGGAATGTTTCTCCCGGTTGGAGAGATTCGGTTTTGACTAATTCGCCTTTAGGTAGAGTAACGGCTTTGGGTTTGATGTTTTTGAACTTGCTGAAGTTACTTTTTTCGCGTTTGACTTCTTGCATAGCTTTTTGTTTCTTTTCAGCTTCGGTGAGGATTTCTAAACGATTGAGGCGAGTATCCGGCTGCGCGACAATGCTGTTGAGGAGGGTTTCAAAATGAGCTGAGAGGTGAGCGATCGCATCCGCATCAAATAAATCGGCGTTGTACTTCCAACTGCCAACAATGCCATCCTCTGTTTCTGACACAAATAGCACTAAATCAAATTTCGCTGTCCCGCCCTCTACTTCAATTGGGGTTAAAGTTAAGCTTGAAAACTCTAAAGTGGGAACGGGCGTATTCTGCATCACGAACAACACTTGAAACAGGGGAGTGCGGCTCAAATTCCTTTCAGGACGCAGTTCCTCTACCAACTTCTCAAAGGGCAAGTCTTGATGGACATAAGCTTTTAAAGTTATGTCGCGCACTCGCTTGAGCAATTCGCGGAAACTGGGGTTGCCACGCATATCAGTGCGTAAGACCAAAATGTTGACAAAGAAACCAATCAACGATTCAGTTTCAACTAGAGTGCGATTGGCGACATCGGTGCCAACAATGATGTCATCCTGATTGGTGTAGCGGTGCAGCAGCGTCTGAAAGGCTGCCAGCAGGGTCATGAAGAGAGTTACATTCTCTTGGCGACTGAGTACATTTAGTGCCTCAGATAGCTTTGGAGATAGCTCAAAGGATTGAATGGCAGCTTGAAAAGTAGAAGCATCCGGTTGTTTGGTGGGTAGTTTCATCTGGGGCGGGTTGTGACCTAACTGCTGCTTCCAGTAAGCAAGCTTGGCTTCCAAAACTTCCCCTTGCAGCCATTGTCGTTGCCAAACTGCATAGTCTGCGTACTGTATGGGCAATTTAGTCAGTGGCGAGGGTTTCCCGGCACAAAAGGCTTCGTAGAATGTCGCCACTTCCCGGATCAGTACCCCCATTGACCAGCCATCAGCGATGATGTGATGCAGGGTCAGCAGTACCGCATTCTCTGCCTCATCCAGTTGTAATAAAGTGACGCGCAGCAACGGCAATTGAGTGAGGTCGAAAGGTCGTTGCGCTTCCTCGGTGGCAAGTCGCAGCATCTCCGCTTCTCGTTCGGATGGTGGCAACTTTCGCAGGTCTATTACTGGCAGTTTAAAAGTAGCAGATGGGATAATTACCTGCACGGGTTGCCCTTCCACAGTGGCAAAGGTTGTCCGCAAAGCTTCGTGACGCTGGATAATCTCCTGAAAGCTTTGCTTTAGCGCTACGACATTGAGCGCACCTACCAGGCGCACTGCTGCGGGAATGTTATAGGCATCGCCCGAATTTAATTGGTCGAGGAACCACAGTCGCTGTTGAGCAAAGGAGAGGGGTAATTCTCCATCCCGCGAAACTGGCACTAGGGGCGGAGTTTGAAGACTTTGTTGGGCGCGACAAGCTTCGATACGTTCTGCCAAACCAGCTACTGTAGGCGACTCAAACAGATAGCGCAGGGGGAGTTCAACTTGAAAGGCTTCGCGGAGGCGAGAAATTACCTGAGTTGCCAACAGCGAGTGTCCGCCTAAGTCAAAGAAGCGATCGCGCATACCGACTTGCTGAAGACCTAGAACTTGAGTCCAAATCCCTGCTACAACTTCCTCAATGGCGGTGCGGGGAGCAATATAGGCGCTATCTAACTCTGGTCTGGCGGTGTCGGGTTCTGGCAATGCGCGACGGTCAATTTTTCCGTTGGGTGTTAAAGGAATTGCCTCTAGCAGTACAAAGGCAGAAGGCACCATGTAATTAGGCAACTTTTGCTTGAGAAATGAGCGCAGTTGTAAGGGTGTTGTTGCAGCTTCCTCTTGCTTCGGTACGACATAAGCAAGCAAATTGCGATCGCTAGAATTATCTCTGGCAATAACTACAGCTTGCTGCACTGCTGGATGTTGGCTCAGTACCGCTTCAATTTCGCCCAACTCAATCCGGAAGCCGCGAATCTTAACTTGGTGGTCGATGCGTCCCAAATATTCCAATTCACCATTCGGCAGATATCTCGCTAAATCTCCAGTTTTGTATAATAATTCCGACTTTTCTGACTTCTCTAAAAACGGATTGGGAATGAACTTCTGTGCTGTCAGTTCAGGTCGATTTAGGTAGCCTCTAGATAAACCTTTCCCGCCGATATACAGTTCACCCGTAACACCCACAGGGACAGGCTGTAGATAGCGGTCTAAGATGTAAACTTGCGTGTTGGCAATCGGACGACCGATGGAAATAGTGTCGCTACTCTCAACCGGATAGATAGTAGACCAGATAGTGGTTTCGGTGGGACCGTACAAGTTCCACAAGCGATCGCCTCGCACGAGCAATTGAGCGGCGAGTTGTCGAGGTAAGGCTTCGCCACCACAAAGGATTTTCAAGTTTTTGCTACCCTGCCATCCTGCTGTCAAAAGCAGTCGCCAAGTGGCAGGCGTTGCTTGCATGATGGTCGCCCCAGAATGGGTCAATGTTGTTAACAACTGTGCGCCGTCAGAGGCGATTTCACGGGTGACTACGACAACGCGAGATCCTACAGTTATTGGGAGGAATATTTCCAGCGCGGCAATATCAAAAGATAAGGAGGTAACAGCTAAGAAAATATCTCGCTCCGTTACTTCTAATTTCTGGCGTAGAGAAATTAGAAAATTGACTACACAGGTGTGGGAAATTTGTACGCCTTTGGGTCGTCCGGTTGAGCCGGAAGTGTAGATAACATAGGCTAAATTGGAAGGATTTTGAACTGAATTTTGACTATAGATTTGTTGAGTTTCCCAATCGCTGTCCAAATATACAATCTTGGCATTATGCGACGGTAGGGTATTTAACAGCCGTTTTTGGGTTAATAACACCGAAACTTGTGCATCTTCTAACATGAAAGCAAGGCGATCCGGCGGATAGGCTGGATCTAGTGGAAGGTAGGCTCCACCTGCTTTGAGAATAGCCAGCAATCCCACTACCATTTCTAGAGAACGTTCTACACAAATCCCCACTAAAACTTCTGGCTTCACGCCGAGTTTTTGTAGATGATGCGCTAGTTGATTCGCCTTAGCATTGAGTTCGGCGTAGGTAAGTTGTTGGTTTTCAAAAACGATAGCGATCGCGTCTGGTGTTCGTCCCACTTGTTCTTCAAACAACTCATGCAGACACCGATCCGGCGAGTCGTTCGTGTGAGTATTGTTCCACTCCACTAACAACTGATGCCGTTCGGGTTGCGTCAAAAATGTCAATGTAGAGATGGAGCGATCGCTATTTGCAACAATACTTTCTAACAACGTTTGAAAATGTCCTGCCATCCGCTGGACAGTGCTGGCATCAAATAAGTCTTTGTTGTATTCAAATACGCCTGTAAAACCTTCTGTTTCCTGGGATAAGTTGAGTACCAAATCGAATCTTGCCGTTTGGCTTTCCATCTCTTCAAGAGTGAGAGAAACCCCCGGCAATTCTAAAGTTTCTGTGGGAACATTCCGCAGAGCGAACAACACTTGAAACAGCGGGTTACGACTCATGTCTCGATCTGGCTGCAACACTTCTACCAGCTTCTCGAAGGAAAGATCCTGGTGGCTGTATGCTCCCAGCGCCACCTCGCGCACCCGTCCTAACAACTCCTTAAAAGTAGGATTATTCGATAAGTCGGTACGCAAAACTAAAGTATTCGCAAAAAAACCAATTAGTCCTTCAAATTCAGCCCGGTTGCGGTTGGCAATTGGCGAACCAACTAAAATATCTTCCTGTCCAGTGTAACGGTAAAGCAAGGTTTTGAACGCCGCGAGCAAAACGATGAATAAAGTCGCTCCTTGCTGCTGACCTAATTTAGTAAGTGCCTCAGTCAGCGCCTTGGACAAGACAAATTTTTCTTCTGCGCCTTGGAAGGTTTGCACCGCAGGTCGCGGTCGGTCTGTCGGCAAGTCTAATACAGGAAGATTGCCCCCCAATTGCTTTTTCCAATAAGCAATCTGGGCTTCTAAAACTTCTCCTTGTAGCCACTGTCGCTGCCAAACTGCAAAGTCTGCATATTGGATATTTAATTCAGGAAGGGGTCTAGAGACGTTGCGGGGTGTAGAGACGCGATTAATCGCGTCTCTACAAGCGAAAGCTTTATAAAAGGTAGCTAACTCTTGAATAAATATCCCCATTGACCACCCATCAGAAACGATGTGGTGCATCGTGAATAACACCACAAACTCAAATTCGCTTAGATGCAGTAAGCTAACTCGCAGCAAAGGTGCCTGTGTGAGGTCAAAGGGTTTTTGCGCTTCTGAGGTGGCTAATTGCCGTACTGCTTGCTCTCGTTCGGTGTTGGAAAGTTTCCGCAAATCGACGAGTGGAAGCGTTAATTTCAAATCTGGGGTAATGACTTGAACGGGTTGCCCATTCACTGTCGTGAAGGCAGTTCGCAAGACTTCGTGACGCTCGATAATTGCGTTGAGACTTTGTTCGAGAGCGATCGCATCCAACGTTCCCTCAACCCGCACAGCCGCAGGGATGTTATAGCTGGTATTTCCTGGCTCTAGTTGGTCAAAAAACCACAACCGCTGTTGGGCAAATGACAAGGGAAACGAGTTAGATTCCCGGTTTTGGCGTGGGATTTGGGTTGGTGCGCTTGGCTCTTTTTTCTGATTAAGCCGTTTGAGCAGCAACTCGCGTTTTTCTGGAGAAAGTCCGGCGATGCGATCGCTTAAATTACTCATTTGCCTACTCCTTCTTTTGCCAAAACTTCTCGGACTTCTTCCTCCGATATTTCATCTAACTCTGCTAACATCTGAGCCATCATTTCCTCATCGGTTTGTTCAGCTAGTTTTTGAGCGATCGCTACTGCTAAATCCGCGACAGTGGGAGAGTCGAAAAACTGCCGCAAAGGCAACTCGACATTAAAGGCATCGCGCAATCGGGAAATCACCTGAGTTGCTAGCAGCGAATGCCCTCCTAGCTCGAAAAAGTTGTCGTAAATGCCTACTTGTTCAATCCCGATGGCTTCAGCCCAAATTCCAGCTAATACCTCCTCAACACTGCTGCGGGGAGCAACAAATGTTCCTGCTAACTCTGGTCGAATCTGCTCAGGTGCTGGCATTTTTTCCCGATCCACTTTCCCGTTAGCAGTTAAAGGCAGAGTCTTTAAAATTACAAAAGCTGAAGGCATCATGTATTCCGACAACTTCGCTTTTACAAAAGAACGTAAGTCACTCATTAGATTTAATTGAGTGGATTCTCCTCTACTCGCCTGCTGCTGACTCAAAACCGAATAAGCAACTAGACGCTTATCACCAGGCACATCCTCACGAACTACAACCACAGCCTGTTCTACGGCTGGATGCTGCTTTAGCACCGCCTCAATTTCCCCTAGTTCGATACGGAAGCCCCTGATTTTTACCTGATGGTCAATTCGTCCCAGAAACTCAATGTTTCCATCAGGCAAATAGCGAGCCAAATCTCCAGTTTTATAAAGTTTTGAGTTGTAGAGACGCCAATTTATCGCGTTTCGGAGTTTTGAGTTGGGTGGAATATCTTTTAACTCAATACTCAAATCTGAAAACTCATACCTCTCTATGAAGGGGTTGGAAATGAATTTTTTTGCTGTTAGTTCCGGCTGATTTAAATAACCTCGCGCTAAACTTTCTCCACCAATGTAAATTTCACCAGACACACCAATTGGCACAGGCTGAAGATGATTATCCAGTATATAAATCTGGGTATTTGCTAGCGGACGACCGAGCGGAACTGTCTTTGAAACATTAGCTACATTCCCGCCTTCCACCTGATAAGTAAGTACGCCGACAGTTGTTTCTGTTGGCCCGTAGTGATTGAGAATGCGACAGGATGGAGCCAAGTTCTGGATTTTCTCAATCAAACCCCAACTAGATGCTTCTCCACCCAAAATTAATCGCTGACGAGGCAAAATAAATTCTGGTTGAGAGGATGCCAGTAAAGCCGATAAATGAGAAGGAACTATTTTGAGGCAATCAACTGGATGTTGTTGAAAATATTGCGATAGCGCTTCAGCATCGGCGGCGCGATCTTGGGAGATGATATGGAGACATCCTCCCGTACACAAAGAGGGGAATAAGACTGTATTTCCCAAGTCGGCAGCAAAGGTAGAAACCATTGCAAAACTGGCACCATTTGGAAGATTCAATCTTTCCAAAATGCCATTGAGATAGTTGAGAATTTGTCGGTGTTCAATGGCGACACCTTTGGGTATTCCGGTAGAGCCGGAGGTGTAAATTATATAGGCAAGATTCTCTGCTGTTGCAACTGGCTCTAAGTTGCGATCGCTCTCTTGTTGCATTTCCGACTCGGAATCTAAGCAGAAAACGGTAGCTGTTGAGTCGGGAAGGTTTGGGGCTAACTGTTGTTGCGTTAACAGCACCTTTGCCTGAGTATCTTGCAGGATGAACGCTAGACGATCCGGTGGCAAGGTGGGGTCTAGGGGGACATAAACTCCCCCAGCTTTCAGCACTCCCAACAGTCCAACAACCATCTCTAGGGAGCGTTCTAGATAAAGACCAACTAAAACTTCTGGTGCGACACCCAGCTTTCGCAAGGAATGAGCGAGTTGGTTAGCGCATTGATTTAACTGTTTATAAGTCAGATGTTCGTCTTCATAAACGAGCGCGATCGCGTCCGGCGTTCGTTCAACTTGTTGCTCAAATCGTTGATGTATTCCCTGAATTTGAGGAAAATCAATCTTTGTATTGTTGAACTCAATCAAAAGTTGCTGGCGTTCTACCTCGCTGAGAATTTTTAACTCACTAATTGCAACATCTGGAGTTTCGAGGACACTATCAACTAAAGTGCTAAATTGTCCGGCTAAACGCTGAATATCCGCTTCATCAAATAAGTTTGCGTCGTAGTGGAACTCGACACTCAAAGAGTTCTCCCGCTCAACGCCAGCAAGCTTAATCTTGAAGCGGTCAATACAGGTATAGTGCCGCTCAATTGAAAAGGTAACACCAGCAGCAAAATACTTTTCAACCCATTGATTAAATTCAAAACAAACTGGGAAAAAGGATGAATCAGCCGCTGCGCTCAAATCCCAGCTAAAGTATTCTTGCCATTGGTAAACTTCTTGTTGTGCTTGATGAACTTTTTGCAATAAATCACCAAACGAAAGCTTTGCTTCTAAATGACTTTGAATCGGTAAATATTTGGCAAACAATCCCAGCGCTGATTCTAACTCCTCGTATTTCCGTCCATCGAAAGCTGTCCCAATTACCAAATCTGATTGTTTGGTGAGTCGCCAAAGCAAAATTGTCCAAGAAGTAAGAAGGAATGACGGCACAGAGGTTCCATACTTACTAACTAATGCTGTTATTTTGGCTACTCGCTCGGTATTAATTGTTTGGGTAATCAATTGCGGTTGAAAGTTTGCTGGTTTTGAAACTATTTTTTCCAGGGGTAGCTCGATATTTAACAGTGCAGAAAAGTCTTGCTTTTGCCAATAGTTTCGTCCCGCTTCCGTGTCTTCTCCTTCCAGCAATTCGTTCTGCCATTCCGAGATGTCGGCATACTGCATGATTTCATCGTCGAGTTCCGTACCCAGACAACAAGCAGCGTATGTACGACTAATTTGTTTTGCTAAATTCTGTAAAGTTGCAGTATCGGCACAAAGAGCAGGTAAATTAATCAGCAAAATATGCTTCTGCTCTGACAGAGTAATTAAGGTTAACTGTAATAAGGAATCTCGATCCAAATTACAGTTTTGATTACTTATTTTGTTAAAAAGCGCTTCAAGTTGTATTTTTTGTTTTTGGATATTACTATGACTAAAATCAATAGATTGCCAGTTAATCGTGCTTTTCTCTGAAATAACTTGTAGGGGAATTGTCATTACCGATAGGCAACGAAAATGGGTGCGAAGGATTTCATGTTGATTGACAATTTGTTGCAGAGATGTTTTAAACATCTCTACATTGATAACCCCTTCAATTAAAAGATAGCACCTAGCTTGATAATCTTGATTTAAATCAAGTTTTTGCAACCCCCAAAGGCGCTTTTGTTGGGGAGAAATTTGGAATCCTTGAATGGTTTCACTGGGCATTTTTAAAACTTTATTTTTCATTTTTAAACCTCGTCTAGGCTGGATTAAATATGGCTACTGCTAAAAGGTTCAGCCATGCCTACAACAACTTGGCGCGAACCGACGAAGGGTGTTCTTCCGTGAGCAGTTAACATATTGTCGAGCATCAAAATATCTCCTGCTTGCCAAGGAAACATCACAGTTTCTTGGCGATAAGCAGAGCGAATTTCCTCTAAAACTTCGGGTTCAATGGGGGAACCATCCCCGTAATAAGTGTTGTAGGGAAGCTCAATTTCCGAAAATGCTAACATTGCTTGACGAATTTTTGCTTCTAGAGTTGATACGTGAAAGAAAGCTGCATGATTAAACCAAACTGTTTCGCCCGTTTTCGGATGGTTAACTACCGCCGGACGAATTTGGCGAGTTCGCAGCTTGTCGCCTTCTTTCCACTCCATCTCAATGTCATTCTCATGGCAGTATGCTTCGACAACGGTTTTATCTGAAGTTTGAAACGCTTTTTGCCAGGGAAGTCCGAGTCCAGCGCCAAAGTTGCGAACGTACATCACTTCTTTTTGGAGAAAGCGATCGCGTATTTGCAAAGGAATGCGATCGCATACTTTCCGAATATCCGCAATTGGCGTTTCTCCACCTTGTTCCGCAGGTTTTACGCAGTGAAAGTAAACTTTTAAAGGCCATGTATTGGCGTAGGAAAGTTCGCTGTGAAGAAAGATATTTTGGTCGGCTGGATAGTCGGTGGAAGTATAAATATGGTCTTTCACCAGAGTGCGCGGTGACGAACCCTCTTGATACGGTAAAAATTTACCATCAGAAGTGGCTTTGACGAACTGCTCGAATACTTCAATGCCATTAATTTTGAAGTTGCGGAAGAGTATTCCCCCGGACTTGGGAAGTTGAGTTTCCATGAATAAACGATTATTTTGCGCCCAACTAATTAAGTCCAAGCCGTCTACCATTGGTTCGATAACGAGCGGTAGTTGGTTAGGTTGCAGGGGTGCTACTTTAATCAATTCACCTTCAGAGATAGTAATTGATTTTCTTTGGGCAGTCCCTACTTTTTTAAGGCTGAGTTTAGGAGATTTTGGGGTGTTCATTAGACCTCTTACAAAAGTGTGCTTTTTCCGTAATAACGCCAGGAATTTAAATTCCTGGCTCATAGCCAAAGTCGGTTGAAACCGACTAAATATTAGATGTGTTAGTCCGTTTTGACGGATTTCTGCTTAAGCTGTAGAAATTGATTTTCGGGCGTTTCTAGCCGTGCATTGCCTTGCGTTTAACTCGCTTTAACTTTTGCAGGCTAGTTTGTGCGAGTTCTTTTTCTTGGGCGATTTGCTGTTGTTGTTCTGCTTGCGCGATCGCGCAAGCAAGTTGTTCTAATCTAATGTCTGGTTGTGCCACGGCTTGTCGCAGAATCGCTTCTAAATGTCCGACGATTCGAGCAATGGTTGTGGCATCAAATAACTCGGCTTTGTACTCTAATGAGCCTTTTAAACCTGCGGTTGTCTCCGTTAAACCAAATCTTAAGTCGTATCGCGCAATACCGCTGTAAAAATTAACCGAACTAAGCGTTAATTTCGGCAGCTTTACGTCTGGAATTGGGGCATTTTCCAGTGCGAACCATACCTTAAATAAGGGAAATTCACTTTGTTTTCGGTTGGGTTGCAGCACCTCCACCAGCTTTTCAAAGGGCAAATCTTGGTGAGCATAAGCGCCTAAAGTGACTTCGCGCACCCGTGCTAGTAACTCTCGAAAGCTGGGATTTCCAGATAAATCAGTGCGGAGAACTAAAGTATTGACAAAGAATCCAATGAGTGTTTCTAGTTCAACGCGATCGCGATTGGCAATAGGCGAACCGATGAGTATATCTTCCTGTCCCGTGTGAGCGTAGAGCAAGGTTTTGAACGCCGCCAAAAGCGTCATAAATAAGGTTACTTTCTCCCGCTGACTGAAAGCTTGAATTGCATCGCTCAAATCCTTGGGGAAAGCAAAATAATGGATGGCACCTCGATTTGACTGAACAGCGGATCTAGAGCGATCGCTTAGTATTTCTAATGGTAAATTGCCGCCTAATTGTTGTTTCCAATAACTTAAATGCTTTTCCAGCACCTCTCCCTGGAGATATTGCCGCTGCCAAACCGCAAAATCAGCATATTGAATTGGTAATTCAGGTAGCAAAGAAATTTCCCCAGTCGTAAAAGCTTTGTAGAGTTCAGTCACTTCTTGCAGCAGCACCCCAATTGACCACAAATCGAAGATGATATGGTGCAAAACTAGAACTAAAATATGTTCTTCCTCACCGAGTTGCAGCAGTTGCATCCGAAACAGCGGTGCTTGAGTTAAATCGAAGGGTTTTAATGCTGCTTCAGCAATTAATTGTTGAATTTTCTCTTCTCGATCCGCCTCTGAAAATGCTTGCAAGTCGATAACAGGAAATGTCACTGTCATAGTAGGAGCAATTTCTTGAATCGGTTGCCCTTCCATCACGAAACTGGTGCGTAATATTTCGTGTCGCCGCACAATTTCGTTAAAACTTTGCTCTAGCGCCGCAACGTCTAATTGTCCTACCAGGCGAACTGGTGCCGGAATGTTATAGTCAGGCGAACCTGGTTCTAGCTGTTCGAGAAACCACAGTCGTTGTTGAGCAAAAGATAGCGGTAGTGGCTGATTGCGGGAAACCCGCGAAATGGAAATAGAATCTAAACTTTGTTTTGCTTGCTGAGTTGAGGAAATTACTTCAGCTAATTCCGCAACAGTGGGTGACTCAAATAAAGTCCGTAGCGGTAATTCGACTTGGAAAGTTTCTCGCAACCGGGAAGTTACTTGTGTAGCGAGTAGCGAGTGACCGCCTAATTCAAAGAAGTTATCAGAGCAACCTACCTGCTGTAGATTTAGAATTTGGGCATAGATATCGGCAACTGCTTGTTCAATTGGTGTACGTGGCGCAACAAATGTTTTTTCAAGATAAGGGTGTATTTGACTAAGGGTATTTAGCAACCGCCTATCGATTTTACCATTAGGAGTTAGCGGCAATTCTTCCAGCAGGATAAAGTTAGAAGGCACCATATATTCCGGCAGCTTCTCTTGCAAGTAATCACGCAGTTGAGGCACCAATTCACGAGTTAGTTTTCCTTGCAGCGGATTATTCGCATAATTTTTCCAAGGTTTTGCTTTGCCACTTGTTTCCAAAAAGCCTGGAACTTTGTCTGGAGATGCCAAGGTTTTCTGCACAAACACTATATCGTAATGTTCGCCCGAATAATTAAGGTGAATGCAGTAAGATAAGTCTTGACCTAGAGCCAGAATATCTTCAGGTTCAATCCCATATTCCGTATCGCTTTCTCGCAGGAATTTTCGCAAGTTTGCAACAGTTTCTCCTCCATCGGTTTCAGCTAGCAATTCTAAATTTTTCATCTCAGCTACGAGACGCGCATTAGGAATTTCCGTAATTCCTAAAATCTCTGGGTTGGTTTCTTCCAGTAACTGATGAATCTTGTCAAGAGTCAATTTTTTATTCTGCCAATTCAGCCAAGTAAAATCTTGTATACAATCGACTTTAGCACCGACTCGAAGAATCACATCGTAGCGAAACTTTGTCAATTCATTCTGGTATTTACCTCGTTTCGGTTGAATTTGGACGTGACTAATTTTGGAAAATTCCTGCTTCAGGGCTGTGAAAAATGCCGAGTCGATAATTAGTTCCTGTTCTTGTTGTAAGCGTTTTTGAATCCGCTGCCGTAATTCAGTTATGGAAAGGTTAGAAGGAGCTTGGTGCAGTTGTACAGAAGCATGAAAAGCTTCTAATAGTGGCAGGCTACGCACATCCCCCACAAAAATATAACCTCCTGGTTTTACAGCATTGATAGCACCTTCTAAGACGCGCAACAAGTAATCTGTGCTGGGGAAATACTGAATTACGGAGTTAATAATTACCGCGTCAAATGCACCCGCTTCTATTCCCTCAAAGTTATCCGCCATTCGTCTATCTAGCGCTACCTGGGGCAGGTTTTCCGTTGTTAATTGCTGCCGAACATAGTCAAGTGCAGATTGAGAGAAGTCGGTGCCCAAGTAATGGGAGCAATAAGGTGCAATCCCAAACAAAAGTAGACCCAATCCACAACCAATTTCAAGAACGCGGGAGGGTTTTAAGGCGAGAATTTGCTGAACGGTGTAGTCAACCCACATCCGCATTTCTTCGGCTGGAATTGGTAAGCCTGTATAACTACTATTCCAACCACTAATATTCAAAGTGTCTTCCTGAATATTGGAATTTTGGTGATAAGTCTTTTCAAAGACTGTTTCCCATTCCGATACCTGCTCAGAATACCATTGTGTTTTTGGCAATTTACCTGAATCTTGAGGAAGTTGTTTTGTTGTCAAATAAGCAACGAGGCGAGGCGTATTCAAATCTTCCTCTTGAGCCAAGACAACGGTTTGATCAACGACTGGATGCTGCGCTAATGTCGCCTCAATTTCCCCAAGTTCGATGCGGAATCCTCGGATTTTCACTTGATGGTCAATTCTACCTAAAAATTCTAGGTTTCCGTCAGGAAGATAACGAACTAAATCTCCAGTTTTGTAGAGGCGGAACCTCTCCCCCAACCCCTCCCCTGCTAGGGGAGGGGAGCAATTCTCATCGTTCCTTGCAAGGGAAAGATGTTGGGGGGTTAGGTTTTTATTAAATGGGTTAGCAATAAACTTCTGTGCTGTCAGTTCTGGACGATTGAGATAACCTCGCGCCAGTCCTGCACCACCAATATAGAGTTCGCCAGCAACGCCGATGGGGACAGGTTGTAGAGTGTTATCCAATACATAGACTTGTGTATTGGCAATCGGACGACCAATTGGTGGAGTTCCTTGGCTACCGCGTTCGATTAAGGCGTATGTTGAGTAGGTAGTATCTTCGGAAGGGCCGTAGAGATTAAATACTTGCTGGATGTGGTTAAGCTGATAGAGTTGCTGTACCAGATTATTTGGCAGGGGTTCGCCAGCGAGATTAACCGTGCGGACTGAAGCGGGGATGGCGTTATCTCGGAGTAAGGAAGCGATCGCACTTGGCACAGTATTAATTAATGTCACTCGCTCCGCTGCTGGTAAAATCGGCAAATACAAGGCGTTTTCAGCCAAGATAACCGTACCACCGCAGCTTAAGGGAACAAAAATTTCAAAAACTGACAAGTCGAAGCAGATAGAAGTAGAAGCCAAAACCCCAGCTAAATCCGCTGCTGTAAACACTGTTTTTGCCCAATCAATTAGAGCAACAGTATTGTAATGTGCGATCGCCACCCCTTTCGGTTTGCCAGTAGAACCAGAAGTATAAATGATGTAGGCGAGGTTATCTGCGCTTATTTGAGTGACAGGATTTTCTGGGTTTTCCTGAGCAATAATTTCCCAATCTGAGTCTAGAGATACAACCTTAGCATTGTGTTTCGGAAGACTCTCAATGAGTTGCTGTTGCGTCAACAATACCGATGCTTGCGTATCCTCTAACATGAACGCCAATCGTTCTTGGGGATACTTGGGATCTAGCGGCACATAAGCATCACCCGCTTTGAGAATACCCAAAAGTCCAATCACCATTTCCAAAGAGCGTTCCATACAAACGCCAACCAAAACTTCTGGTTTCACGCCGAGTTTTGGCAGGTAATGTGCTAGTTGGTTGGCTCGATTGTTGAGTTCGGCGTAGGTAAGTTGTTGGTTATCAAAAATTACCGCAACCGCATCCGGTGTTTGTTCTACCTGTTGTTCAAATAACTGGTGAATGCATTGCCTAATTGGGGATTGAGTCGGGTAGCTATACTCTTGGGTTAACCTCTCCCCCTCTCCTGCAATGAGAGGGGAGTCATGCTCCCTCTGCCCTCGCAGGGAAGGGGGTTGGGGGGTTAGGTTTGCCACACAATATTGAGTTTGGTTAAACTCCACCAACAACTGATAACGCTCTGCTGCGGTCAAAATTGGCAAGTCAGCAAGACGCTGATTAGGATTAGCCGCAATGCTTTCCAGCAATGTTTGGAAATGCCCTAGCATCCGAGTAATTGTAGCGGCATCAAAACGGCGATCGTCGTACAAAATTCTGAGCGACAACTCCGCTCCCGTTCCTGCCATGATCGTTAGGGGATAATTTGTCTTCTCAAAAACCTGCAAATTGTATATCTTTAGGTTCTGATTTTCTTCCCATTGTTCCGGTTCAACGGGATAGTTTTCTAAGGTGACGATGCTCTCAAAGAAAGATACGTTGGCAGGAATTTCACTCCAGCCCTGAATTTTGACGAGAGGACTGTACTCGTACTGACGCATCTCTGCTTGTTGAGCTTGGAAACTATTTAACCAGGGCAAAAGTTGGGCTTCGGGATTGACATATACCCGCATCGGCAAAGTGTTGACAAACATCCCGACAATGGATTCTACCCCTACTAAATCTGTCGGACGCCCAGAAGAAATTGCCCCAAAGACGACATCCTGTTCGCCGCTATAACGACTCAGAAGGATAGCCCAAGCACCTTGTACTAAGGTGTTAATCGTTAAGCGATGCTGTCGTGCTAAAGATTCCAGAGTAGCGCTGACAGCCTGCGATAGCTTAATTTGCAGCTCGTTCTCGTTCTTTTCTAGAGCCTGGTTGTGCAAAGTCCGATCTAGCCCTAGAGGAGTCGGCGCGGTAAAGCCTTGCAGTGTCTTTTTCCAGAATGCTTCCGCTTTCGACAAGTCTTGCTGTTGGAGCCAGGTAATGTACTCCCGGAAGGGGCGGGGGCGTTCTAGGTGTAAGTCTTGACCTTGGCAGAAGGCTTGATAAAAGGCGTAAACTTCTTTAAATACCAGGGGACCCGACCAGCCATCTAAAAGGATGTGGTGATGGCTCCAAACCACTTGATACGCATCATTTGCCAATTGGATCAAGGCGAGACGCATCAGGGGGGCTTGGGAAAGGTCGAAATCGCGATCGCGATCTGCCTGCAAAAACATTTCTAACCGTTCTGCTTGCAACTCCCGCGAAATTTGCCGCCAATCTTGTTCCTCCCAAATCAGTTCAGCTTGACGGTAAACCACTTGATAAGGCTTTTCCAAATCTTGCCAAAAGAAGGCAGTCCGCAAAATCGAATGTCTGTCGATTACGCTTTGCCAAGCTTGCTTGAACGCCAAGGCATTAAAATCTCCTTGCACCGTCCAGCTATACTGCTCGAAATACATTCCCGATTCTGGGGCATACAGCGTATGGAACAGCAACCCCTGCTGCATCGGTGAAAGTTCGTAGATGTCTTCCAGATTTTCAACTTTCATGGCGGCTGCCTTTTTTGGATTGACTAATTTGGGCTAGCAACTTATCGAAGTCGCTGGTACTAGCTTTGGCGGCGATAAAGTCTGAGGGAGTGTAGCCGCCTGCTTCTGGGGATTGACAGTGGGCAATAAGCGATCGCAATGCCTCTATGTAACCCTCAGCCAGTCTCTGCACCGTTGCAAGGCGATGTACCGCTTCGCTAAAACTCCATTCCAGGCGCAGTTGACCAACTGCAACTAATCCATTAATTTCTAATAGATACGCTCGACTTCCTCTTGGGCTATAAAGATTTCCAGTAGATTCGGAAGCTATTTTAAATAGCGAGGATGGCGGTAAACTTTGGTCGAATTGACCGAGATAGTTGAAAGTCACTTCGGCTTGAGGCAATGCTTTTAGTGCCAAGGCGACTTCTTCGCTGCTGAGGTAGCGCAACACACCATAGCCAAAGCCACGATTGGGAATCCGACGCAGTTGTTCTTTAACTGCTTTTAAAGCCTCTCCGGGTTGGCTATTTTTACCCACCAGCAACACGGGAAAAACTGAAGTAAACCAGCCTACAGTGCGCGATAAATCAAGTGATTCAGAGAACGTCTCTCGTCCATGTCCCTCTAGATCCACCAGAACCGAATCCATCCCCGTCCATTGCGAAAAAGCTTGTCCCAAAGCGGTTAGTAACACATCATTTATTTGGGTGTTATAAATTTTGGGAACTTCTTGTAATAAAGCTTGAGTTTCTTCTTGGCTCAAGCTGACGGATACGGTTTGAGCCGTAGCCATTGTATTGATTCCGTTAGCATCTACGGGTAAGCGAGAAATCGGTTTTTGCAATTCTGTCAGCCAGTAATTTAGTTCTAGCTTTAATGCGGCTGAATGTGCATATTCTTGGAGTTGTTCAGACCACTTTTTAAATGAAGTTGTTTTAGCTGGAAGCTGAATTAATTCACCTCGCCTGATTTGTTCGTAACTTGTCTGCAAATCTTCTAGTAATATTCGCCAAGAAACCCCGTCAACAACTAAGTGATGGATGACAATCAGCAAACGGTTCGGTTGATTCGCTCCAAGGTTAAATAAAGCAACCCGAATTAGCAACCCCTCGGATAAATTTAAGCTGGCTTGGAGTTCATTAGCAGTATTTTCAATCGCTCGTTTTTGTTCGGTTTCTGGCAGCTTAGAAAAATCAAATTTGATAACGTGTGAGCGTAGGTTGGGTTGAGCGACGAAACCCAACTCAGAAGGCTTGTTGGGTTTCGTTACCTCAACCCAACCTACTGTATCTACTTCATCAACGTCAGCGTAAAACTGTTGCCAACCGGATGCATCCTTGACAAAACGTAATCGAAGTGAATCGTGATGCTTCAGTAATGCCTGTACCGCCTTTTCTAACTTAGTGATATCCAGGTGTTGCCTAGTTTCTAACAAAACTGCCTGGTTCCAGTGGTGAGCATTGAGTAGATTTTGTTCAAAGAACCATTGCTGAATTGGTGTCAAAAGTACCGAGCCAGTTACGATACCTTGTTCGGCTTGAATTGTCGTCTGCGTTGTACCTGCTACTGTTGCTAACTCTGCGATTGTTTGATATTGAAAAATTTGTTTTGGACTTAGCTGAAGTCCAGCATCGCGCGCTTTAGATATTACCTGAAGACTCAGGATAGAATCTCCACCTAACTCGAAGAAGTTATCGTGAATGCCAATTTTCTCAACTCCCAAAACCTGCGACCAAACTCTCGCCAGAACTTCTTCCCTTGTGGTTTGAGGTGCGGTGTAAGCTGCTTCGACTTGGGAACGGGTTTGATCTGGAACAGGAAGCGTAGGACGGAGTCCTTGCCCTAGGCATCGCCTATCTAATTTACCATTAGGTGTTAGTGGTAAAGCCTCCAACAACACAAAAGCCGATGGCACCATATAATGCGGTAGTTTTTCCTTTAGAAAACTACGCAATTCTTTGATTAATCCTGAATCCTGTAGGGGTACGCTGCTGTGCGCCTCTTTAAATTCAAAATTGCTAATATTGCTCACTATATAAGCAATTAAGCGTTTATTTTCTGCCTTGTTTTCGCCAGCTAAAACTACCGTTTCACGCACAGCAGGGTGTTGACTTAACACTCCTTCAACCTCTCCCAATTCGATACGGTAGCCCCGAATTTTTACTTGATAGTCAATTCTGCCAAGATACTCAATATTGCCATCAGGTAGGAACCGCGCCAAATCTCCAGTTTTGTATATAAAACTTACGCCTTCTTCTCTTCCTTCTCTGCGCTCTCTGCGCCTCTGCGGTTCGTTACTAAAAGGGTTAGAAATAAACTTCTCTTGTGTCAACTCAGGACGGTTGAGATAACCCCGCGCCAAGCCAGCACCACCAACGTACAATTCGCCAGGAATTCCAATAGGTAACGGCTGTAGATGCGAGTCTAAAATGTAAAGCTGAGTGTTGGCAAAGGGACGCCCAATCGGTACTAACTGCTCACTAGATAAAGTAGCCGTTCCTTCAAAATAAGAACTATCAATCGTGGCTTCTGTCAAGCCAAACGAGTTAATCAGTCGCGTCTGACTTCCACAAAATTGGCGGAATTTTTCATACTCTCGCACATACCAACTATCAGAGCCACAAATTAGCAGCCTCATAAAATCGAGACGTTTTTTGTTGTCTTCCACATATTGAACTAAGCTCCTCAAAACAACTGGAACAAATTCGGCACAATTAACCTTTTCCTGGAGCATCAATTCATAAAGCTTTGGTGGTTCTAGCAATAATTCGCGGGGACACAGAACCAACTTTCCACCAGAACATAAGGCACGAACTAAGTCTCCTGTAAATACATCAAAGGAGAAATTCGCCATCTGAAGGTGACAACTTTGTGCAGCGCGAAGTTGATAAGTTTCTTCCCAAGCCAAATAGATATTAACCAGGCTGCTATGCTGAATCATCACTCCTTTAGCTTTGCCAGTAGAACCGGAGGTATAGATGATATATGCCAGGTTCTCGGCAGTTATTTTGGAGAGGGGATTATGGATGCTATTTTGTGAAATTGCTTCCCAATCTGCATCCAGACACACAACTTTTGCTTCGTGTTGAGGCAGACTATTTAAAAACCGATGTTGAGTTAGCAACACGGGTACTTGGGTATCTGATAACATGAAAGCCAAGCGCTCTGGAGGATAGGCAGGGTCTAGCGGTACATAAGCGCCACCCGCTTTGAGAATGCCCAAAATTCCGATAATCATCTCTAGGGAGCGTTCTACACAGATGCCTACCAAAACTTCTGGTTTTACCCCTAGTTTTTGCAAGTGATGCGCTAGTTGATTCGCCTTAGCATTGAGTTCTGCATAAGTTAGTTGCTGGTTCTCAAATACGACAGCAACAGCATCCGGTGTCTTCTCTACCTGCGCTTCAAATAACTGATGAATGCAGAGATTTGTAGGATAATTCGCTTGGGTGTCATTCCAGTCAACTAATAACTGATGCTGTTCGGTTTCTGTCAGTAATGGCAAATGTGATAGGGAGCGATCGCAATCAGCAACAATTCCTTCCAGCAGGGTTTGGAAATGCCCCACCATGCGAGTAATAGTGGTAGTGTCGAATAGGTCGGTATTGTATTCAAACGAGCCAATCAGTTCTTCTCCCCGTTCGACCATATCTAAGCTCAAATCGAACTGTGCGGTGCCGCTGTCCGCTTCTAAGGGAGTTAGGGTTAGTCCCGACACCAGCTGCATCGCTGGCATGGGAGCGTTGTTAAGCGCAAACCACACCTGAAATAGGGGATTTTGGCTCAAATCCCGCTCTGGTTGCAGTTCTTCTACTAGCTTTTCAAAGGGCAAATCTTGGTGATCATAAGCACCTAAAGCTATTTTCTGAACTCGATTTAGTAACTCTCGGAAAGTGGGATTGCCACTGAGATCTGTTCGCAGCACTAAGGTATTGACAAACAACCCGATTAATCCTTCTACTTCCGCTCGATTGCGATTAGCGATCGCAGTCCCCACAATCAGGTCATCTTGGTTTGTGTAACGGTGTGCTAGCGTCTGGAATGCCGCCAGCATTGTCATAAACAAAGTGACACCCGTTTGCTGACTTAGCGATTTGAGCGCTGCTGTTAAAGTCTTGGAGAGGGTGAAGAATTGTTTTCTACCTGTGTAAGACTGAATAGCAGGTCGAGGGCGATCGCTTGGCAGTTGCAGCACTGGCAGAGAACCACTCAACTGTTGTTTCCAGTAATTGAGCTGAGTTTCTAAAACTTTCCCCTGAAGCCAGTCGCGCTGCCAAACGGCAAAGTCTGCATATTGAATCGGAAGTTCCGGTAGCGGGGAGGAGTTGCTATTAGAAAAGGCTTCATAAAGTGCTGCCATTTCTCGCAGAAACACTCCCAAAGACCAACCATCCGAGATGATATGGTGCATGGTGAGTAGCAACACATGATCTGCTTCATTCAGTCGTAGCAGCGTCACTCGCCACAGAGGAACTTGCGTTAAATCAAAAGGTTGTTGAATCTCTGCATTTGCTCTTGCGGAAATCTCAGCTTCTCGCTCAGTTGTTGGTAGCGCTGTTAAATTTACAATCGGCAAGTTTAGAGTCAAGCTGGCTCGGATAACTTGCACTGGTTGACCATCTTCAACTGCAAATGTCGTCCGCAAAGCTTCATGACGTTGCACCATTTCATTGAGACTTTGTTCCAATGCGGCAACATTAAGTCTCCCTGTGAGGCGGACAGCGGCAGGAATGTTATAAAAAGGACTGCCTGGTTCAAATTGATCCAGAAACCACAATCTCGCTTGTGCAAAAGAAGTTGGAAGAACGAAAATATCGTCTTCTGAAGAATTCACAGCATTGTCAATATCTGTGGAATAGTCCCAGGAAGAATGCAGTGTCATCGTTTACTCTCCCTTTTTTAATTGATTGTGGAAACCGCGACGAGCCGTTCTGGAAATTGGCTTAATCGCTGCTTCCTGAGCATCAGCGTTACTCTCTTTAGTTTGAGCAATGCTTTCGGCAATTCCAGCAATAGTTGGCAACTCAAATAGATTTCGCAAAGGAATTTCTACTTGAAATGTACGGCGCACTTTAGAAATTAGTTGAGTCGCTACTAAAGAGTTACCGCCAAGCTCAAAGAAGTTGTCGTGAATGCCTACCTGCTTAAGGTCGAGAACTTCAGTCCAAAGTTGCGCTAGCTTTTCTTCAACCGGGTTACGGGGAGCTATATAAGCAACTGCCGATGACGGTATATTTTCTGGTGCAGGTAATGCTCGACGATCGATTTTGCCATTCGCCGTTAAAGGTAACGCCTCTAAAAACATGAAGGCGGATGGCACCATATAACTCGGCAGTTTCTGTTTCAAGAAGCCGCGTAGATCGTGAATGCTGGATGCTTGTTCTTTGGGAACAACGTAAGCGACTAAACGCTTGTCACCGGGGTTATCCTCCCGCAGCAAAACCACCGTCTCTCGGATGGCTGAATATTGCATCAGCGCTGCTTCAATTTCTCCCAGTTCGATGCGAAAACCCCGCAGTTTTACTTGATTGTCAATTCTGCCGAGAAACTCAATGTTTCCATCAGGTAGATAACGCGCTAAATCTCCAGTTTTGTATAGGCGGAACCTCTCCCCCAACCCCTCCCCTGATAGGGGAGGGGAGCAATTCTCCCCCTTCCCTTGTAGGGAAGGGGGCTGGGGGGTTAGGTTTTTAAATGGATTCGGAATCAACTTCTCCCCTGGTAGGGGAGGGGAGCAATTCTCCCCATTCCCTTGTAGGGAAGGGGGCTGGGGGGTTAGGTTTTTAAATGGATTCGGAATAAACTTCTCTGCTGTCAATTCAGGACGATTGAGATAGCCTCGCGCTAAGCCAACACCGCCGATGTGGAGTTCACCAGGCACACCAACTGGAACGGGTTGCAGGTGTCGATCGAGGATATAAAGTTGAGTATTAGCGATCGCGCGACCAATCGGAACGCTTGTTAATTTACTTTCTGGATTACAAGCCCAATAAGTGACATCAATTGCCGCTTCTGTCGGGCCATAAAGATTGTGTAATTCCGCGTCCATCCGGGCAAAAAAGCGTTGTTGCAGTTCGTAAGATAAAGCCTCACCACTACAGATCGCTCGTTTGAGACATTGACATTTTTCTAATCCTGGTTCTTCTAGAAAAACCTGAAGCATTGGCGGCACAAAATGAATGGTGGTGATTTGCTCTTGGGCAATCAGATCCACTAAATAAGCACTATCTTGATGTCCTCCGAGTCGAGCCACAACTAGACAAGATCCGGTTAACAAAGGCAAGAAGAATTCCCAAACGGAAACATCAAAGCTGAAGGGCGTTTTCTGTAAAACTCGGTCTGTTTCTGTTAGTTGATAAGTATCCTGCATCCACAGTAAACGATTGCAGATACCGCGATGGGTATTCATTGCCCCTTTAGGAATTCCTGTGGAACCAGAGGTATAAATAACGTAAGCTAAATTTTCCGCAGTCACACCGCTAGGAGGATTTTCTAAGCTCTCTTGGGCAAGGCTTTCCCAATCTGAATCGAGGCATAAAACTTGAGCATTATGTTTGGGAATATTTTCGACTAAATGCTGTTGAGTTAACAGCACAGTTACTTGAGCATCTGACAGCATGAAAGCTAGGCGGTCTTGGGGATAAGACGGATCGAGAGGAACATAAGCTCCACCTGCTTTGAGAATGCCAAGTAATCCCACCACCATTTCTAGGCAGCGTTCCATACAAATGCCAACCAAAACTTCTGGTTTTACGCCTAGCTTTTGCAAGCGATGCGCTACTTGGTTAGCTTGTTGATTTAATTGCCGATAAGTTAATTCTTTGCCTTCAAAAACGACTGCGATATTGTCAGGGGTTTTCTCTACCTGAGCGGTAAATAATTGATGGAGACACGCATCTTTTGGGTAATTAAGCTGAGTATTATTCCACTCTACAAGTAACTGATGTTGTTCCTTCGCAGAAATTAGAGTTGATAACTCATAACGTGCCGAAGGTTGGTTTGCCATGACTTCAAGAGTCTTAGCGTAATATCCCCGAATCGCCTCTGTTTCTTCTTGAGAAAATGATGCTTGATATTCCAGCTTGATTTGGACGCGATCGCTAACCGGATTCAAGACAAAATTAGCAATTAAAGCAAAGTTTGTCTCTTCAAAAAACGCCGCGTCTAATATCTCAATATTTTTTAATCCTAGAACACTTTCATAAACATGAAAATGTGTAAAGTTAAAAGCCGTTTCAAAAAGCAATTGCCTGTCTAACACTTTCTGCAATGGCAGGGGATAGCGACGAAAAGGTAGTAATTCCCGTTCAGAGGCAAAGGTTTGTTTTACCAAGTCTATCCAGGTTCCTCCTGGCAATTCTTGGCAAAATGGTAGCGTGTTTAGGAAAAGTCCTAGAACCTTTTCACCATCTTTTTTTTCGAGTCTGCCATTGGATACTAAGCCAGTTAAAACTGCTGATTGACCGCTTAACAAACTTAATACTCGCAGATGTGCTGCTAGGAGAACACTTTTTAGGGGAACGCCTGCGGATTCAGCGAGTTCTTTTAAACCTGCGGAAGTCTCAGAGGAGAGGAAAAGTTCTTGCGTGCATGACTTCTTTTGATGGGTTTCTTGAGCCGGAGGAAACCAGCGAGGCAGTTTAGAAATGGTGCTGTTTTTTAACTTTTCGCTCCAAAAGCTGCGACATTCCTCGGATGCGATCGCTTGACGTTCTAAAGATACAAAATCTCGGAAATTACTAACAGGTGATGGCGAAACTGCCAGAGTTTGTTTGCCTTCCAGCAAGGCAGAATACTGTTGAAACAACTCGGAGAATAAAGAAGCTACACTCCAGCCGTCGAGAATAGCATGGTGGAAGCTGAGAGTGAGTTGAAATGTTGCCTCACTGCGGCGATGTACCTGAAATTTCAGCAGAGGAGGACGAGTCCAATCAAAGTTTCGGCTTTTTTCGATTTCAAACCAGTTAGTGAGTGCGTCTGCTTGTTCAGAATGACGCCAATCCTCTACTTGCAGAGGAACTTCAACTGTTTGATGAATGAGTTGTAGCGGTTCTTTGAAGGTAGTTAAGTCGAAGCAGGTGCGTAACACTGCATGACGACTGATTAGATATTTGATGGTTGTTCGCAAAGCTTCCAGGTCAAAAGTTGCTTGCACCTGGAAGCTTACAATGTCGTGATAAACTGCTGTTTCTGGGCTGTATTCGCTATGGAATAGCATCCCTGCTTGCAACTTGGTGAGGGGATAGGCGTCCTCGATTCCATTAGGTAATTTTTGACTATCTGCTTCGGAAATGAGGCTAAAAGGTGCAACGGAAGCAGTCTTTTCAATTTCACTCGCTTCTAGATATGGTGCTAATTCGGAAATCGTCTGATATTGGAATAGTTGTTGTAGAGAGAAGTTTAAGCCTCGGTTTTGCACAAGCGATCGCACTTGTATACTCCGAATCGAATCACCGCCCAAAGCAAAGAAGTTGTCGTGGATGCCAACTTGCTCCAGTTTGAGAACTTCGCGCCAAATTTCTGCCAAAACCTGCTCTGCGGGCGTTCTAGGTGCCACAAAAGCATCATCTAAGTTTGGTCTGGCTATCCCCGGAGATGGCAATTTTTGACGATCTATCTTTCCGTTGGGAGTTAGCGGTAAAAACTCTAAAGTGACAAAGGCAGATGGGATCGAATACTCTGGCAGTTGCTGTTGTAAGTAAGAGCGCAATTCGCTAACTGTGGGGACTGCTGCTGACTTAGGAACAACATAAGCCACCAATTTAGGTCCCGGTTCATCTTCCCGAATTAGCACCACCACGTCTCGAATTTGGGGGTGCTGTGCTAATACCGATTCAATTTCTTCTAGTTCAATCCGAAAGCCTCTTAGCTTGACTTGGCGATCGCATCTTCCCAGATATTCAATCGTGCCATCAGCTTGGTAACGCGCCAAATCCCCCGTTTTATATAGGCGAGACCTCTCCCCCAACCCCTCCCCTACCACGAGAGGAGAGCAATTTTCTCCCTCCACTACCACGAGAGAGAAGCAATTCTCCCCCTTCCCTTGTAGGGAAGGGGGTTGGGGGGTTAGGTTCTTAAACGGATTAGGAATAAACTTCTGTGCTGTCAATTCTGGACGATTTAGATAACCCCGCGCCACTCCTGCACCGCCGATATGTAGCTCACCAATCACGCCAATCGGGACAGGTTGCAGATTCCGATCCAAAATATAAAGTTGAGTATTCGCAATCGGACGACCAATCGGGATCGATCCAGATTCATGCTTGCCTAGAGGAACTTGATAAATGCAGCATCCCACAACAGTTTCTGTAGGACCATATTCATTTACCAATACAGTCTCAGGAGCAAATTTTTGCCAAAATGCAATGCTTTGAGCTAAAAGATTTTCGCCGCCAATAATAAAGGCTTTGGTTCGACCCGCCACTTCTTCAGGTGTTAACTGATGGCGCAGCAAATCCAACTGAGCCGGGGTAATTTTAACTAAACTAAAGTCACCACCCTGCCGCAGTGCGATACCCAAAGCCTCGATACCCTGTTCAGGCAGCAAGATTACCCGATTTCCCACTAATAAAGGTGAAAATAACCCGGTAATCGTCATATCGAAGCTAAGGGAAGAGTGAACCGGAGCGCCTTTCCCGGTTTCGACTGCGTAAGCTTGCGAACACCAACTTAAGTAGTTCACCAGTCCTCGATGGGGAATCAAGGTTCCTTTTGGCTTACCCGTGGAACCGGAAGTATAGATGACGTAGGCGAGGTTATCGGCGTTAACTTCACTCGATGGACTTTCTACATTTTCTTGGGAAATGCAATCCCAGTCTGCATCTAAACAAATAACTTTAGCGGTGTGGTGAGGTAGCTTTTCTATTAAATGCTGTTGAGTTAACAACACGGGCATCTGAGCGTCTGACAGCATGAAAGATAGGCGCTCTTGGGGATAGGATGGGTCTAACGGCACGTAAGCTCCTCCTGCCTTGAGAATGCCGATGAGTCCGACCATCATCTCCAAAGAGCGTTCTACACAAATGCCAACGAGAGATTCGGTTGATATCCCCTTTTTTTGCAGGTAATGCGCCAGTTGGTTCGCACGTTCATTTAACTGTTTGTAGGTGAGATATTGATCTTCAAATGTGAGAGCGATCGCGAAGCGTGCGCTTAGCGCAATCGCATCCGGCGTCTTCTCCACCTGCTGTTCAAATAACTGATGAAAGCAGCTATCGGCGGGGTAATCAGTCTGAGTCTGATTCCACTCCACCAACAACTGATATCTTTCAGCAGCTGTCAATAAGGGCAAATCTGACAAACGGCGATCGGGATTCGCCACAATGCCTTCCAGCAGCGTTTGAAAATGCCCCAGCATCCGAGTAATCGTAGCGGCATCGAACAAGTCAGTGTTGTACTCCAACGATCCTGTCAGTCCTTGCTCGGTATCCGTTATCTCTAGCGTCAAATCAAACTTGGCGGTGCCAGTTTCTACCTCCACAAGACTCAAACTCAGACCTGGGAGCTGCAAGGCTGTTTTGGGGGCAGTGTGGAGGGCAAACATCACCTGGAATAGGGGTGTATAACTGCGATCGCGACTTGGCTGTAGTTCCTCTACCAGCTTTTCAAAGGGCAGATCCTGGTGAGCATAAGCTTGTAGCGCCACTTCGCGCACCCTCGCCAGCAATTCTTGAAAACTCATGTTTTCAGACAGCAGCGTGCGTAAAACCAGCGTGTTGACAAAGAAACCAATCAGAGGCTCAGTTTCCCTCTGGCTACGATTGGTCATGGGAGTGCCAATCGAGATGTCTTGCTGCCCCGTATAGCGGTAAAGCAGCGTCTTAAA
The DNA here is from genome assembly GCF_042747725.1 of Coleofasciculus sp. H7-2. Classification (NCBI taxonomy): domain Bacteria; kingdom Bacillati; phylum Cyanobacteriota; class Cyanophyceae; order Coleofasciculales; family Coleofasciculaceae; genus Coleofasciculus; species Coleofasciculus sp. H7-2. The sequence goes on along the minus strand of NZ_JBHZGO010000012.1, from coordinate 23,491 downwards.
AGCCGCTAATAGCGTCATAAACAGCGTACTTTCTGACTGCTGACTCAACGCCCTCAGCGATAAGGCAAGCGGTTGAGAAATGGTGAAAAATTGCCTAGCGCCCCTAAAAGTATTAACAGTTGGTCGCGGTCTATTTGTAGGCAGTTCCAAAATTGGGGAAGCACCCGTTAATTGCTGCTTCCAGTAGTTAAGCTGAGTTTCTAGAATTTCTCCCACAAGCCACTGTCGTTGCCATGCAGCAAAGTCGGCATACTGAATCGGAAGCTCAGGTAATGGTGAGGGCTTGCCTTGACAAATCGCTTCATACAATGCAGCCAATTCTTGAATAATCACACCACGAGACCAACCATCAGAAACGATGTGGTGCATCGCGAACAACATCAGGTGTTCTGTCTCACTCAGCTGCAACAGCTTCACTCGCAGTAGTGGTTCCTGTGATAGGTCAAAAGGACGTTGAGCTTCCTCCTTTTTCGCATCTTCCAACAACTGCTGTTGTTTGCTTTCAGGCAAGTTACGTAAATCGATTACGGGCAGATTCAACGTCAAACCTGAAAATTTTTCCTGTACAGGTTGTCCCCCCACCGCAATAAAACGGGTTTGTAGAACTTCGTGTCGTTGCCGAATTTGATTCAGGCTTTGTTCCAGTGCTTTTACATTTAAAAGTCCTGTCAATTCTATGGCGATGGGGATGTTGTAAATAGGGCTATCTGGCTCTAGTTGATGAATAATCCACAGCCGTTGCTGATGAAAAGATAAAGGCAACGAGTTGGAATCTTTTCGTTGAGGAATTGATTGAGTTTTAACAGAAGTAAAACCCTTTTGTTTGAGTCGCAGTTCCAGTAGCGCCCGTTGTTCCGGAGATAAAGCAGCAATTCTTTGAGAAATATTATTCATAATTAATTACTCCATAAAAGCTTAGTGCTAGAGAAAGACGTGAGAGTATATAGCACAATACGGTTTATTGTAGGTTGGGTTGAGGAACGAAACCCAACACGCATAAGCATTTGTTGGGTTTCGTTCCTCAACCCAACCTACAACTACAACTATTCTTAAGTGAGCTGTATTGGTATATAGCAATCTTAAACAACTTGTAAAATCTTCCATTTCTCTTCCTTCGCGGTTCCTTAATAAAGAGCCGGTTCAAAAATTAGAGATGACGGCTCTAATCTTTTTGATTACTAACGAAAGCTTGCTTGTGATTCTTTAGCAACCAGTGCTTGTATTTCATCCAAGGAGAGATTTTCTACCTCTGCTAATAGCTGCTCAATCTCAGCAATTTGTTCGGGTTTGGGCTGTTTTTCGGCAATTGCAGTAGCGATTTCCGCGACTGTAGAAGTTTCAAAAAGCAGAGTACGCAGCGGTAATTCCACTTGGAAAGTTTCACGCAGTCGGGAAATCGTTTGTACAGCCAGTAAAGAGTGTCCGCCTAACTCAAAGAAGTTGTCGTAAATTCCTATTTTTTCAATTCCTATCAGTTCTTGCCAGATATTGGCGATACCTTGCTCAATCTGATTGCGAGGAGCAACATAAGCATTTGCTTGCAGGTGTCTGGGATGTCTAGTTGTCGATAATTGGCTAAAATTATCTAATTTTTGAGCGGGATAACTCGATGAAGTAAAGTTAGAACTTTGCTCAATGATATCTGATAAATCTTGCGTTGAAATGATAACTTGAGGAAGAGAATTTTCCAGAATTCGGCTCAATATATCTACGGCTTCTGCGGGTAAAAGCCCATTTTTTAGACTTTCTTCTCGCCACTTTTTGAGCTGTTCAGGAACGGCAGTATTTACCGCCATGCCGACTTCTTGCCACGCATCCCAGTTGATTGAGATTGTGCGACCATTAAAAGTATTGCAGTGAGCAAAAGCATCTAAAAAGGCATTGGCAGCACTATAGTCTACCTGTCCAAATCCGCCTTGGATTGAGCTAAGGGATGAAGAGAGAACCACGAAGTCTAAATTGACATCTTTGAGGAGATCGTTTAACACCAAAGTTCCCATCACTTTGGGAGCAAAAACACTCTCAACAATTTCTGGTGTTTTGAGTTGAATCATGCCACCACCAGCAACTCCAGCGGCGTGGATAACCCCGTGAATCTCACCAAAACGTTCTAGGGATTGCGCGATCGCATTCTGCATTTGTTCATAATTCGCAACATCGGCAGCGAATACCAGTACCTCAGCTCCTAATGCTTCTAACTCCTGCAATTTCTGAATCTTAATAGTGGTAGGATCGAGCGCATCATGAGTGGCGATCCATTGCTGCCACTGCTCTTTTGTAGGCAGTGCAGAACGTCCGATTAGAATCAGCTTGGCTTGTACTGTCTTGGCAAGATATTCGGCTAAGACTAAGCCCATCCCTCCCATGCCACCTGTGATGAGATATACTCCCCCTTGTCGTAACCGGGTTTGGCTGGCTTTTTCTAGCGGGACTGGCTCAAATGTCTGAACCCAGCGATGATTGCCACGATAGGCAATCATTAAGTCTTTTGAATCTGCCCTTAGTTCTGCTATCAGTTGCTTTACTAAGTTGTTGGTTCCTGATGCCGATATCGCCACATCAACTTGACGACAATTAATGTGAGGATACTCTTGAGGAATGACTTTGCATGAACCGATGATTGTTGCTTTTTCAGGACACAATGGCTCATCGCCAGTAATGTCATAAAGATTGTTACTGGCAACTAGAAGTTGAATAGAATTGCTAACTGGTTGTTGTCCTAACGCTGGTGCTAAATAAATCAGACTGTAGAAACCGAGATTTTGGCTGGTTTCAAAAGACTGAGGCGGTGATTGGGTGATACTCCAGAGATGCGCGATCGCATTCGGGGTTTTTCCTTGTTCCCGCACGGCTCGAATCAAGGCGTGATAGTCATCCTGGCAAGCTGGATTAATCGTGTAAGTATTGCTATCAAGTTGCTTAAATTGCTCTCCAACCCGAACAGAAATCGCATCCTGTCCAGTTTGTTGCAATCGTTGGACGATTTGAGAACCTATCCCACACTCATCAACAAAAACCAGGTAGCAAGCAGACGGAATCTCTCTAGTTTTTACCAAGGGAATTTGTTTCCAAGAAGGAACATAAAACCAGTCAGTAATATTCGATTTCCCTAGCTTGCTTTCACCTGTACGGGTTGCTGGGACTTGGGTTTGGGGTTCAATCCAGTAACGCTGACGTTCAAACGGGTAAGTCGGTAAAGGCACGCGGTGACGTTGTTCGCCAGCATAAAAACCAGACCAATTCACCGCAACTCCTGCTAGCCAAAGCCGCCCTAAGATATTGAGTAAAAAGGCGATATCTGAGTTTTGCTCTTGGGGATGGCGTAACGAAGGTAATACCACTTGCCCGATTTCTTGATGGGAATGCTGTTTGACAAGGGTACACAAACTACGCCCCGGACCAACTTCTAAGAAGATGCGATTTGGCTGTTGCAGTAAGGTAGAGATTCCCTCAAGAAAGCGTACTGTCTGCCGTAAATGCGTCGCCCAGTAATTGGGATTTGTGGCTTCTTCTGCTGTAATCCAAGTTCCCGTAACATTGGAGATAAAGGGAATCTGAGGAGGATTCAATTTAACTTTTTTCACTTCCTCAATGAATGGCTCCAATATGGACTCCATCATCTGAGAATGAAAGGCATGAGAAGTATGCAAACGCCGACACTCGACACCTTTCGCAGTGAGTTGCGCTTCAATTGCGTCTACAGCGTCAAGGGTTCCGGAAACGACACACAAAGAAGGGGCGTTACTGGCGGCTAAAGATAAATTCTCATTCAGTAGACTTTGAATTTCCGCTTCTGGCAATGAAACGGCAAGCATCGCCCCGGCTGGCATTTGCTGCATCAGTCGCCCACGAATCGCCACCAAAGCTAAAGCGTCTTCAACAGACATGACACCCGCAAGGCAAGCCGCTACATATTCGCCAATGCTATGACCTAGCATCGCTTGGGGAGAAATGCCCCACGACATCCACAACTGAGCTAAGGCATACTCAATTACAAACAATGCGGGTTGAGCAAAGCAAGTTTGTTTGAGTTTTTCTGCGACTGCTTCAGGATGAGGCGGGTTGGGATAAAGTAGCGATCGCAAATCCATCCCGATATCAGGTTGAAGAAGGTAGGCGCAGCGGTCTACTTGTTGGCTAAATATCGGCTCAGTCTGGTACAGTTCCCGCCCCATATCCACATACTGCGCTCCTTGTCCGGGAAACAGGAAGGCGATGGAGCGCTCAGCAGGCTCTTGGAAGTGAGTGAAAACTTTTTGGGTACCTGGGGTTTCCAATCGGGTTGCTAACTCCTCAACAGTCTGGCAAACCCAGATCCGGCGATGTTCAAAAGCCCGACGACCCACTTGGAGAGTGTAAGCAACATCCGCCAAATTGAGATCGGGATGCTTCTTAAGGTGAGCTGCCAAATTTGCCGTAGCCGTCTCTAGCGCCGATTCTGTTTTGGCGGAAAGCACCAACAATTGCCACGGACGAGAAGTTCCAGACACTGCCATCGGGGGTTCTTCGAGAACGACATGGGCGTTGGTGCCACCAATCCCCAAAGAACTGACTCCGGCGCGGCGCGGGGTTGAACTTGCCTTCCATTCCGTCAGCTGGGTATTGACGTAAAAGGGACTATTGGCAAAATCAATCTCAGGATTTGGCTGTTGAAAATTTAGGCTGGGTGGAATTAACTTGTGTTTTAGTGCCAAAACCGTCTTAATTAGTCCCGTGACACCTGCTGCTGCATCCAGATGACCGATGTTGGTTTTGACGGAACCGATGGCACAGAAATTCTTTTTCTCGGTATTGGCACGAAAAACGTGGGAAAGTGCGGTAATTTCAATCGGATCGCCTAAGACGGTTCCAGTGCCGTGAGTTTCGATATAGGAGACAGTTTCCGGATCGACTCCTGCTAGCGCCAGTGCTTCTGCGATCGCGTCTGCTTGTCCGTTGACGCTGGGTGCTGTATACCCGACTTTCTGGGAACCATCGTTATTGATGGCTGAACCTTTAATTACCGCGTGAATGCGATCGCCATCTGCGATCGCATCCGCCAATCTTTTTAAAACTACAACTCCCACACCATTGCCAATAATCGTTCCCTGTGCATCAGCATCAAAGGCGCGGCAATGACCATCAGGAGATAAAATTCCCCCTTCTTGATATAAATAACCTGTTTTTTGCGGCACCCGAATCGAAACTCCACCCGCCAATGCCATATCGCATTGATAATTTAATAAACTTTGGCAAGCCAGAGTTGTAGCAACTAATGAAGTGGAACAAGCTGTTTGAACGGTCAGGCTTGGCCCTTTGAGATTTAATTTGTAAGAAACGCGGCTAGTGAGGAAATCTTTATCGTTGCCAATCAATTTTTGGAAACTGTCCGCCGACCCGATGCAATCGCGATTTAAATTAAAAGATAAATAATTATTCAGGCTGGCACCTGCATAAACGCCGATTCGACTTTCACATCTTTGGGTGTCGTAACCAGCATTTTCCAGCGCCTCCCAAGCACATTCTAAAAAGATCCGGTGTTGCGGATCGGTCATTTCCGCTTCTTTTGGATTGAAGCCAAAGAAGGAAGCATCAAAAAACTCGATATCTTCTAATACGGCACCAGCTTTTACATGATTGGGATCGTTGAGTAACTCTGGGGCGATTTCAGAAGCTGTTAATTCTTCATTGGTGAAGACCGAAATTGATTCGATTCCATCGCGTAAATTTCGCCAAAATTCTTCGATATTCTTAGCACCGGGAAAGCGTCCGCTCATGCCGATAATGGCAATACCTTCCAGAGAATCGTAACTTGTAGCGCTACCCATGAATCTTTCTACCTTGCTTGCTCAATAGTTCTTTTTGGCGATTGATAGCCTCTATTTGCTTTTGAGCGCGAAGCACACTATCGCGTCCCGCTTCGCTAACGCGCATCTCTTCAAAAGCAGGCTGTTGTTGTTGGCTTAAATATTGCGCCAGCGAATAAATAGTTGGGTTTTGAAATAGAGTGACTACTGATATCTCTCGGTTCAAAACTGTCTGTAGTTTGTGATTCACCCGAAGCATCAGTAATGAATGTCCACCGATATCAAAGAAATTGTCGTGAATGCCGACTTTCTCTAAGTTCAGTACCGTTTGCCAAACAGTCGCGATAGTTTTTTCAATCTCCGATTGGGGAGGTTGATAAACTGCTGCTAATAAACGCAGATTTTCCGGAACAGGTAAGGCGCGACGATTGACTTTTCCATTCGGTGTCAGCGGCAAAGTGTCTAGAAATACGAAAGTCGAAGGCACCATGTATTCAGGAAGAGTTTGTTTTAAGCGATCGCGCAATTCATTAATCGAAACTTCAGCATCCTGATTCGGAACTACATAAGCGACTAATCGGCGATCGTTGGGCATATCTTCTTTAGCAATCACCACCGTTTCTCGCACCTGTGGATGTTGTCCCAGCACCGCCTCAATTTCCCCTAGTTCGATACGGAAACCCCGAATTTTTACTTGATGGTCAATTCTTCCCAAAAATTCAATGTTTCCATCTGGCAAATAGCGTGCTAAATCTCCGGTTTTGTAAAGGCGGAACCTCTCCCCCAACCCCTCTCGATCCCCCCTTGCCCCCCTTAAAAAGGGGGGATCGAGAGGGGCTTCCGGCTCCCCCTGCCCTCGTAGGGAAGGGGGCTGGGGGGTTAGGTCTTTCAAGCTAAACCTCTCCCCCAACCCCTCTCGATCCCCCCTTGCCCCCCTTAAAAAGGGGGGATCGAGAGGGGCTTCCGGCTCCCCCTGCCCTGGTAGGGAAGGGGGCTGGGGGGTTAGGTCTTTCAAGGGATTAGCAATAAACCTCTCTTGGGTTAACTCTGGTTGATTCAGATAACCTCTAGCCAAACCAAAACCGCCAATATGCAACTCTCCCGGAACTCCAATCGGAACAGGTTGCAAATGCGAATCTAATAAATATATCTGTGTATTGGCAATCGGGCGACCGATGGGAACAATTCGCCTTTTGCTGTGACGCTGACAAGCCCAAAAAGTAACATCAATTGCTGCTTCGGTCGGACCATAGAGATTATGTAGTTCTGCTGCATCCAGACGTGCGAAAAAGCGTTCTTGTAAATCAAAAGGCAGTGCTTCGCCGCTACAAAAGACACGCTTGAGACTGTTACATTTTTCTAGCCCCGGCTCCTCTAAAAATACTTGCAGCATTGAGGGGACGAAGTGCAGTGTAGTAATTTGTTGCTGGGCAATCAGCCGGAGTAAATAACCGCTATCTTGATGACCCCCTGGTTTGGCTAAAACGAGACTAGCGCCCGTTAACAAAGGCAAGAAAAATTCCCAAACTGACACATCAAAGCTGAACGGAGTCTTTTGTAAAACTCGGTCGGTTGCTGTTAATTGGTAGGTGTCCTGCATCCAGAGCAAGCGATTGTTTAACCCCAGGTGGGTGTTCATCGCTCCCTTAGGCTTTCCTGTGGAACCAGAGGTGTAAATTACATAAGCTAGGTTCTCTGGTGTAGCGGATGAAGCTGGGTTTTCTGTACACTCTTGGGTAATTGTTTCCCAGTCGGTATCTAAACAGATGACTTTCGCTTGATGTTGTTGAGAACGTAGGTTGGGTTGAGGTAACGAAACCCAACAAGCCTCCTGAGTTTGGTTTCGCTTATGCTCAACCAAACCTACTATGTCTTTAACCAAATGTTGTTGAGTCAAAAGCAGTGAAACTTGGGCATCTGCTAACATGAACGCTAAGCGTTCTTGAGGATACTTGGGATCTAGTGGCAGGTAAGCGCCACCCGCTTTGAGAATACCCAAAAGAGCGACTACCATTTCTAGCGATCGCTCTATGCATATGCCAACTAGAACATCTGGTTGCACACCTAGCTGTTGCAGGTGGTGCGCTAACTGGTTCGCTCGGTTATTTAACTCGCGGTAAGTTAGAGACTCGATTAATCCTGTCTCTACATTGTCGAAGATTAAGGCAACAGCATCCGGTGTCTTTTCTACCTGCTGCTCAAATAGTTGATGGATACACTGTTTGGGGTAATCAACTTGAGTGTCATTCCACTCCACAAGCATTGTATGACGCTCAGATGCAGTTAATAGCGGCAAATCTGATAAACACTGTTCTGGATCGGCAACAATTCCTTCTAGTAAGGTTTGGAAATGCCCTAACATCCGGGTGATAGTGTCCTCGTTGAAGAGATCGGTGTTATATTCCAGCGTCCCGATCAATCCCTGTTCGGTATCCATCATTGATAGGAATAAATCGAACTTCGCAGTTCCGCTATCAACTTCCGAAGTTTTTAAAGTTAACTCTGGTAGCGAAACCGTCGATAATGCGGGATTTTGGAGGACGAACATTACCTGAAATATCGGGTGATAACTCAGATCCCGACTCGACTGTAATTCCACCAGCTTCTCGAAAGGCAAATCTTGGTGAACATACGCATCAATTGCCACCTTTCGCACTCGCACCAATAATTCTTTAAAGCTGAGATTTCCCGCCAGATTGGTACGCAACACCAAAGTATTGACAAAGCACCCAATCAATGATTTCAGTTCAGCGCGATCGCGGTTGGCAATCGGGGAGCCGATTAGGATGTCTTCTTGCCTTGTATAACGGTAAAGCAACGTCCCAAACGCCGCCAACAAGGTCATAAATAAGGTGACACCCTCCTGCTGACCTAGCATTTTGATTGCCTCAGTCAATGCTTTGGGCAGCACTAACGTTTGCTGCGCCCCCCGAAAAGTCTGAATAGGCGAGCGCGCACCGTCAGTCGGCAACTCCAATACGGGAAGTTCTCCCCCTAACTGCTGCTTCCAATAATTCAGATGGGTTTCTAGCCTCTCGCCGGAGAACCACCGTCGTTGCCAATCGACATAATCAACATATTGGATGGGAAGTTCAGCCAGTGGCGAAGGCTTTCCGGTAGAGAAAGCTTCGTAAAGTGCTGCCAATTCTCGGATGACAACCCCAATTGACCAACCATCGGCAACAATGTGGTGCAGCGTCAGCAGCAACATCGACTCTTGAAGCGTTAGATGCAGCAGTTTTGCCCGCAATAACGGCGGTTGTGCCAAGTCGAAGGGCGTTTGAGCCTCTGCTGTCGCCAATCGTTGCGCTCCACGCTGGCGATCGCTATCGGGCAATTGCCGCAGATCCACCTCTGGTAAATTTAAGGTGAGAGCGATCGCGTCGCCTTCCGCAAGAATCACTTGTACGGGTTCGCCCTCCACTACAGCAAAGCTTGTCCGCAAGATTTCGTGTCGCTGGATAATTTCGTGAATACTGCGAACCAGCACTGGCACATCCAGCCGTCCCGTCAGGCGAACCGCGATGGGAATGTTATAAGCAGGAGTTCCCGGTTGCAGTTGATTGACAAACCACAATCTCGCTTGAGAAAAAGAAAGAGGATACCGATTGGTCGTTTTCTCAACTCGGCACAAAGGTATCGATGCAGACGGAACCGCCAGAGTAAGTTGGTCGAGTATCTGCCTTGCCAGTTGGCTAATGCAACCTACAACAAACAAGTCCGCAATGGATACAGCTACCCCCAAGTCAACCTCGATCCGATTCTTCAACTCGAAAACCATCAACGAATCAAGACCAAAACTGCTCAAAGGCAGCTCAACACTAATATTTCCTCCGTGATTCTTCCTCTGCGTCCTCTGCGTCCTCTGCGGTTCGTTCAAAAAATTAGCACCTAAATCTTGTAATTCAAACGACGCCACACCTAGCACCCGTGCTACTTGCTGCCGGAGATAAGCCTCTAATCGCTGAGGGAGTTCTTTCGACTCAACAGCCAGTAACTCTTCGCGGGTAAGATTATCTTCCTTTTCGACACGATAAGAATTGTCTAAAATACTGCTGCCAATAACATCCAATTCACCCGCGAGAAACTCCGCACGAGTAGCGCGGCGTTGAATCTTGCCGCTAGAAGTCTTGGGAATACTGCCACCTTTAATCAGAACTACCGCATAAACTTGGATCTCATGTTCTTCTGCAACTGCCTGACGAATGGCGGCGGTGACTTCCTCAACATTCGGTTTCGAGCGAAATTCTACCTCTTGCACCACTACCAGCCGTTCTTCATTGCCGACTTCTACCGCAAAGGCTGCACCACTACCTGAACGTAATCTGGGATGGCTGCATTCTGCCGTTCGTTCAATGTCTTGCGGATAGAGGTTGCGACCCCGGATAATAATTAAATCTTTGGCTCGACCTGTGATAAATAGTTCCCCATTGTGCAAAAAGCCCAAGTCGCCGGTTCTTAAAAAAGGCTTCCCGTCCGTATCTGCCAGGTAGGCGCGGAAGGTTTGCGCCGTCTCCTCTGCTCGATTCCAATAGCCGTGACCTACACTAGGACCTGAAACCCAAATTTCACCAATTTCATCTGTAGCACATCGGGTTAAAGTTTCAGGATTAGCGATCGCAATCTGCTGTTCTGGTAAGGTGTTCCCGCAACCGACGAAAGGCTGGGAATTGTCGTCATCAAAATCAGCATCAATGACTTGGTTGCGTTCTAATGCTGTTTTTTGAACGGTTTTCGTTACCGCAACCGCTGCCTTGACACCACCAGAAACGATCAGGGTTGCCTCCGCCATCCCGTAACAGGGATAAAAAGCTGTTTTTAAAAAGCCGCAGGCAGCAAAGGCATCTGCAAACCGCTCTAAAGTATCTTGGCGGATGGGTTCTGCACCGTTAAAAGCGACACTCCAGGTGCTTAAGTCGAGGGTTTGTTTTTGTTCAGGTGTAATTTTCTGAACGCACAGTTCATAAGCGAAATTCGGACTGCCACTGGTAGTTCCTTGGTAATCGGAGATCGCTTTCAGCCAGCGATACGGACTCACTAGAAAAGACGCGGGTGACATTAAGTGGCAAGGGAACCCGCCATACAAGGGTTGCAGGACGCCGCCGATCAGTCCCATGTCATGATATATCGGTAGCCAGGAGACAAATTTGCTACTGGGCGAATGTTCCATGAGTCGGTAAGTCATGGCGGCATTGTGCAGCAGGTTGCCATGACTGAGCATGACTCCTTTCGGTGTCCCTGTAGAACCGGAGGTGTATTGCAGAAAAGCTAATGTGTCTTGATGAATGCTTGGCGGTTGCCAATTATCTTCGATGCCGTTGGCAATGTTGTCTGTGGTGAGCCAATTTAAAGCATCTGGGTCAGTTTTTTGAGTCAGAAGCGATCGCACCTTAGATACAATTCCCGTTGTGGTGAGCGCGATTTTTGCCTGTGCATCTTGCAAAATTGCTTGAATTCTGGGCGTGTTGCGTTGGTTGCGAGGCGGATAAGCGGGAACTGCGATCGCGCCTGCGTACAAACAACCGAAAAATGCTGCTAGATAATCCAAACCCGGTGGATAAAGCAATAAGGCACGTTCGCCACTTAACCCCATCGCTTGCAGTTGAGATGCGATCGCTCTACTGCGCCGATCCAATTCTCGATAAGTCAGGTTTTCGGCTGGTGTTTCCCCATCCTGCAAGAAGGTAAACGCTAGTTTTTCTGGTTCGTTTACGGCTCTGTAGCGCAGAATGTCTGCTAAAGTCGCAATTTTCTTCGGCTTTTCTGGAAAATCTTGGCAAAAATCGACCATGTTACTTTTTCGGCTTTTTCAACCCTGAACTGTTGAATGGCGTTTTTGGGAGTTTTAGGAACCCTCGACAGAGCAAAAAACTTCACCAATCCTGGTGTTAGCGTTGACCGTAACGCTCCTCCTCAAGAGGTTTTTCAGCGGCAATTTCTCTCTCGTTATTGAGAGCTATTTTTAATAAGCTTGGATAACCTTAGTACAAAGCTTGCAAGTTTGGCAAGTAGTAATAGCGAATATTTTTCAAAACTCTGGTCTTCGCTTTTCTGGAATTAGGGAAAGCATGATTTGACCTAGCCTTGAGGGACGCTCCTGCACTTTTGGTTCCAATAGCGGGAACAGCCGCCAAGCTGCGTAGTTTCATGCGTTCCCGGTCAAGGCGTGCAAATTTTGCTGGAAGCTCAATTGGGTATTTTAATAGAAAACTGACATCAGTTCTCAATAGACTAAATTTTTTTCTACCCTTGACATTGGCAGATAAGACGTTATATGTTGCTGAGCTAGTGACAATGAATTTCAATAACTGATTGGGTCGTGGTGACGACCCAAGCGCATCGAGTGGGTGTGAGGAAATTTGATGAGAATAGGGCAATTAATCCCCAGCCTGTTGCTTACAGGGGCAGTTCAAGTATTAGTGGCTCAGCCTGTCTGGGCACAAGTCACACAAGTGACGGGCGTGCGGCTCGACGAGACACCTAATGGACTAGCGGTGATTTTGGAGACGGCAGATGGGACGTCGCCCCAAGTGGTCACGTCGAGCTTCGACCAAACCCTGTTGATTGACCTGATTGGTGCCCAGCTGCGGTTAGCTGAGGGTGAATTTCGTCAAGACAATCCCGCGTTTGGCATTACATCTGTCACGGTAAAGCGACTGTATGAGAACAGCGTCCGGGTGACGGTAACGGGGGTACAAGAAGTACCAACCGCCGAGGTGCAACAAAGCGATCGCGGTTTAGTTGTCAGCCTCACAACAGCGGCTGACACAACAGCGACTCAGCCTACACCTGTACCGGAAGCGCCAGATGCTGAAACGGAACCGGGTAGCGACGAGACACAGCCAATTCAGCCAGATTCAGAACAAACGGATATTGAAGTCGTTGTAACAGCAACGCGCACAGCAGAAGAAATAACCAAAGTGCCGCGCAGTGTAACGGTAATTACACGAGAGGAGATCGAGCAACAAACCCGCTTAACCAGGAACTTAGGCGATATTCTTGCTAATACAGTTCCCGGCTTTGCACCCCCCACGAATCGCACGAATACATTTGGGCAAACTTTGCGGGGTCGCAACATTTCCGTTTTGATTGATGGTATCCCGCAAAATACTAACATTCAGTCAATTCCAGCACAGTTGACCTCTATCGATCCCTCTGCCATTGAAAGAATTGAAGTGGTTCGCGGACCTAGTGCTATCTACGGGGGTCAGGCAACTGGCGGGATTGTGAATATTATTACCAGAAGATCGACTGAAAACCGGCTGACTTCTACGACAGATGTGGGTTTGAACACGTCTTTGACGAATTCGGAAGAGAGTTTTGGCTATAACCTCCAGCATTCCATCTCTGGAAAAGAAGGTCAATTTGATTACACTGCCAGCTTCTCAATTGCCACGACGGGCGCTTTTTATGATGCTGAGGGCGATCGCATTGCTAATTTTGCTGGCGGAGAAGATAGCCTAATTTTAAACGGGTTACTCAAACTGGGGGTAGAATTAGATTCCCAGCAACGCCTGCAACTGTCGTTCAATCACTACGATCGGCAGCAAGACACCGATTTCATCTCAGATCCTGAAATTGACAATATTCCAGGCATTCAAAAAGCCCGCGCCCTGGAAGTTCCTGAAGGCATCAGGGTGATCGGGGCTAAGGATGAGTCATTCTTACGAACGACGATAGCCAGTTTGAATTACACCCACCAGAATCTTTTGGGTTCTGCTGTTCAGGCGCAAGCGTACTATCGTAACTATAGCTTTGGGGGTGGAACTCCGACCGACGATCGAGGCGGCTTTTTTGACTTTATTTATACCTCGCCAGGAGAATCAGAACAGCTGGGAGGGCGATTGCAGATTGACACACCCTTCAACTCCGAAAAGACACTCAGCTTGCTATGGGGAGTTGATTATCTGAGGGAAAGAAGTTCCCAAAGCTTTGATATTTTTGACCCGGTGGAGTTTGATGGAAGTGGCGGTTTAGTTTACCGCAAAACGGATGAACTGACTTTCGTTCCTGCTTATAAACTCAATCAATTGGGTTTGTTTGCTCAGTTGCAGTGGGATGTGAGCGATCGCGTGCGACTGACTGGGGGAGTGCGTCACGAACGCATTGGTTTGAGTGTAGATGACTACACCACCGCTGTTGGGAACCGGGACATTAAAGGCGGCGATCGCGATTTTAATGCAACTGTTTTTAATGCCGGTGCCGTCTTCAATGTCACCGAGGAAGTGAGTTTGTTTGCCAACTTTGCACAAGCTTTTTCCGTCCCGGATTTGGGTCGCGTTCTCCGCCTCCCTCCAGCAGGATTTGTGAGTGTTGAGGATTCGATTCGGCTGACCGAACCGCAGAAGGTAGACAACTACGAAATTGGAATTCGGGGTCAATGGCGTTCAGTCCAAGCATCCCTATCCGCTTTCTACAACTTTTCCGATCTCGGTTCAACCTTTAGAGCGATTCCAGGTGGTGGTCCCTTAGAAACAATTCGGGCACCACAACGAGTTTACGGGTTAGAAGCGGCTGTTGACGTGCAGCCAGGAGATCGCTGGCAAATTGGCGGCACAGCGAGTTATTTAGAAGGTGAGAATGATGCAGACGATGATGGCGAATACCTTGCTCTCAACAGCATCACCATCCCACCCCTAAAGCTGACAGCTTATGTGCAGCATGAAACTTTACCGGGTTGGCTCAATCGGCTGCAACTGCTGTATTCTGGAAACCGCGATCGCGCCTTTGATGATGGGGTAGACTCTGGAAAAATCAGCAGCTATGTGACCGTAGACTATATCAGCAGTATCCGGTTGGGTAAAGGAACTCTCTCTATCGGGGTTCAGAACTTATTTAACAACCAATATTTCCCTGTCTACTCGCAGTATTTCGCGCCCTTTTTTGACAGTTCTAATTATGCCGGACAAGGCAGAACTCTTAGCGTTGGATATCAGATCGTTTGGTAAAGACAAGTAAATGGGTGGAGGTAAAGTAGGTCAGTGTAAATAAACCAAGACTTACGCAAAGCTCATACATATAGCATTTTGTAGGGGCAATCCCCCTGTGGTTGCCCTTACTATGTGGTGATGTGCGGCGAGTCCTGAAGATGTCAGGCGATCCTACTTCATTCGTGAAATAATCAGTTTCTCTTTCTCTGTTCCTTTGTAATCAAGCTATGAACAAGTTCTTTTGCGCCGAAGAGTCACGCCAAGCTGGAGAAGAGATTATCGGGTGTGCAACCAATCGCCAAATTTATGTACTGATTGAGTGTCCACCTCCTTGGACATCCGATCCACTTGATTCAAAATTCCTTCCCGCTAATTTAAAAGCCTTAAAAGAGGAAATTGATACAGAGGCACTTTCTGTTAGATTTGTTTTGATTCATGGCGACCAACTCAAACGCGATCGCTACACGCGAGTTTTGATTTTTCGCTCAAAAACTGGACTTTCGGCAGGTTACACGAAGCAAGAGTTTCTGGTTTCAGATATTAATAATGTAGCTTCTTTACTGAAGGACTGTTTAACAGGCGACGCTACAGAACATGAGGCTATAGATATTCAAACTAGAGATATTTTAGTATGTACCCACGGTAGCCATGATAAATGTTGTGCTAAGTATGGCAATCCTTTTTACAAAGCTGCCTTAACCACTGTCTCTGACTTATCACTCGATCGTGTCCGCATTTGGCAAGCCAGTCACATTGGCGGTCATCGCTTTGCCCCTACTGCCATTGATTTTCCAGAGGGAAGATACTATGGCAGGCTCAACCAAGAATCATTTGTCGCCATTCTGACACGGAGTGGTGACATTCAGTGCTTGAACGATGTCTATCGCGGTTGGGGACTTTTACCTTGGGCAACTCAAATCTTAGAAAAAGAACTCATCCTGAAACATGGCTGGGATTGGTTTAATTACAAGGTTGCCTCTCAGATTATTGAGCAGAACGAAGATGAAAGTTTTAATCAAGTTGAAATAATTTTTGAGACACCAAATGGGGATTGGGGCGGTTATAAAGCAGAGATTGTTGAAGATAAAAATAATACTCTTCATTTAAAAGGGGAGTGTGACGGTACTGAATTATATAAATTTAACCAATTTGTTGTAAAAAACATGGTAAGTATCTGGGAATAAAGGCGAAACACCTGAATATTGTGAATGCCGATTCAATTACAATACGGTTCGGTTAAAAATAATTGTAGGTTGGGTTGAGGAACGAAACCCAACTAAACATAAGCATTTGTTGGGTTTCGTTCCTCAACCCAACCTACGTGAACTTTGCGGATTTGTGTTTGAATATTTTTTTTATAGTTATATGTGGTTAATCAAAAAGTCGGCTCAGTTTTTAAATAAAATTGCTATTTACTTTCGGTATTCTAGTCTCCACTGCTACCCTATTTGGAACTTAGCAAAGAATTATAGTCAGCGTAATATCCAACTGGTATTCATAACAGTTCTGACAATTTGTATAGTTTCCGCCTGTGAGGATAATGTTAAAAAAGATGCGGCAAATAACAGTATTAATATTTATCCTAATTTGCAGTCTCAAGCTGTACGAGTAGTCAAACACGCAATGGGAGAAACAAAGGTTCCTGTAAATCCGCAGCGAGTAATTGTGCTGGGAAACTTAGAGAACGTCTTAGCTTTAGGGATCAAGCCTGTAGGTGCCACAACCTTAGGTGATGGGGATTTTCCCTCCTATCTTCGGAATGAAACAGAAGGAATTGAGAAACTTGGCATAAATGGACAACCAAGCCTGGAGAAACTTTTACTCTTGAAGCCAGACTTGATTTTGGGTTGGTCTTGGGATCGAGAAATCTATGACAAGCTATCACAAATTGCCCCGACAGTTCTTGCTGGAGGTGACATTACGTGGAAAGAGTGGCTGAGAACATTTGCTGAAGCGCTGGGTAAGACGCCAGAAGCCGAAAAGCTCTTAAGTAACTATAATAAGCGCGTTGAAGCGTTTAGAGAGCAAATGGGCGATCGCTTCTCGCAAATCCAGCTATCTGTGGTTAACTTTTGGGCAGATCAAGTCCGCATTTACATGAAGCGCTCCTTCAGCGGACTCATTCTCAATGATATCGGTATGCCGCGTCCATTAGCCCAAGATAAAAATAAAAACTCGGAAAATCTCTCATTAGAACTAATTCCCAAAATGGAGGGCGATGCGATTTTCTTGGTACTTGGAGAAGGCAAAGAATCTAAGTTAACTCAATTCACAAATCATCCCCTTTGGTTCCAGTTGAAAGCGGTGAAACAAGGTAAGGTTTACCAAGTAAATAATGATGCCTGGATTGGCAGTTGGGGGATTATCGGAGCCAATCGCGTTCTTGATGACTTGTTTAAATATCTTGTAACTGACATCTTGCACCATTCTCAAGTTTGCCCATCCGCCTTGAACTCAAGTTCAAGGCTCATAGCTCAAGTCCATTGAAATGGACTGAAATTCTTAGTAAGTCTTCTAAGAGAAGACTTGATTCTGTAAGCCTGGGGTTTAAAGCATAGGCGGGTAATGCGACTGGTGCAAGATGTGAGTTGTCACAGACAAATCAAGCGATGGGAAGGTGTTTTCTACAGTTGCAGGTTTGATGCAATAACACAACCAATATGCGAACCTTCTTGATCATTTGGATTGGTCAGCTAGTCTCAACCATCGGTAGCTATATGACCAGTTTTGCCATCCAAATCTGGGTGTGGGAACTGACTGGTCAGGCAACGGCACTCGCTTTAGTGGGTTTCTTTACCCTAGTGCCGAGCATCTTAATTACACCAATTGCTGGGCTAATTGTAGACCGCTGGAACCGCAAATTCCTGATGATGATTGGCGACACAGTGACAGCTTTGTGTACCTTGGTAATTCTCTGGCTGTACCTGACAAACCAATTGCAAATCTGGCATCTTTATGTAGGTGGTGCGGTTAGCGGTGCTTTTAGTGAAATTCAGGCGCTGGCATATTCAGTATCGATGGCGATGCTAGTGCCTAAACAGCATTACACTCGTGCCACCAGCCTGGATTCTGCGATTCATTACAGTTCGATTATTATTGCCCCGGCACTGTCGGGTGTACTTTACTACGCGATTGGATTTGCCGGGATCTCGCTCATCGACATCGTTACGTTTGCGATCGCTATCGGCACAGTTCTCAAGATACATATCCCCCAACCCACGAGTAGCGATAAAGCATCCCCTCACGATAAAGGAATCTTCCAGCCGATGATCTTCGGCTTCCACTATATTCTGGTGCGTCCCGGTTTGCTCGCCATTGTAGTCGTGGCGTCCTTGTTCTGGTTTGCCCACGATCTGGGCGCTGCCTTGTATGCGCCGATGATTTTGGCACGCACGGGAAATGATGCCAGGGTGTTAGGCAGCGTCTCTTCAGCAGCCGGATTCGGTGGGGTAACGGGGGCGTTTCTCTTGAGTGTCTGGGGCGGTTCCAAGCGCCGCATCCACGGCTTTTTACTGGCAATGGTGGGGGCGGGTCTGAGTAAAACCGTATTTGGTCTGGGTCAGATGCCAATGATTTGGCTGACCGCTCAGTTTTGCTCATCGCTGAATTTTCCCTTATTGAGCAGTTCCAACACAGCCATCTTGCTGAGCAAGGTAAGACCGGATGTACAAGGACGGGTTTTCGCTGCGCGATCGACGATTCAGCAAGTCGTTTGTGCGATCGCTCTATTAATCGCTGGGCCACTTGCTGACAATGTTTTTGAACCAGCGATGATGCCAGGAGGTGTTCTTGCACCCCTTCTCGGCAGGCTATTCGGCACTGGATCTGGTGCCGGGATGGCGCTTTTGTATGTCATCACTTCCATCAGCTTATTGTTGGTTGGTTTGGGTGGGTATGGCTTCCGCGTGTTGCGCGACGTGGAAATTAGCTTACCTGACCATGATTTTGAGCCAGACCAGCAAAGGTGAGGACTCCAGATGCGGAAAATTGTAGGGAATCATGCGGATTTGATAGAACAAATTGCTACGAAGCTTTTAAAAACTTTTCGTTCGACTTTTTTACTTTGGCTCTTCCGTAGTTGGTATGCTAAATTTATAGTCAAGAAGCGCCACAAGCTATACTAGCCATGAATTTAAGCCAATTTAGCGTTTATTAAATAGAAAATACAGTCCAAAATCGTTATACCTTGCTAGGTAAGCCTTTCAAGTTTTGGAATCAACTTTTTAGCATACCAAGTAATGAAGAGCCTTTACTTTTGATATCCAGCCTTGGTATAACTTCAAAATTTCTGAATAAGGAACGGCGGATTCAAATAGCAGTTCGGATAGGGAAGGTGAGAAACGCTGGGGAAATCGTTGGTGCAAAATTCTGGCAAGACGTTCCCTGAAAATAAACTCAATCAATAATTTCTTAGATGAGGGAAAAACGTGATTGCTAAGCTCCACCAAAGCGTGGGCATCCGGCTTCCGACGTACCGTAAATTGTTCGATTGCCTGCGCCCAATTGTCAGAATACTCGTCCAAAAGGCGATCGAATATGACCGAATCTTCCAGTGCCGCATTGCAAGCTTGACCGATAGAGGGCGACACAGAATGCGCCGCATCTCCAATCAGCAGTACGCTGTCATTGTGGTGGTAGCGGCTACAGCGAATCATCAACACCCTTGATAGGGGTCTTTGGAGGAAAGCTTCGGCTTCCTTCTCCGACATCATCTGACCAACTGTTGGGAAATTTTTGTGAAAGAATTCGAGAACCTCTTGGGTTGTGGAAAGATCGACCACCTGGTTTTGCTGGTGGGGAAAGCGGATGGCACCACTCATGGTTCCGTCTGGCTGATACAGCATCAATAAGCCAGTGCCGTCATCGAGTCTCCAGGCGTGAACATTGCTCGTTTTGAGGGGGATGTCTGACTTTTCATTTCCGTCAAAGAAAATCGATTTGCGGTCATTTCGGTCGTAATTCTGTTCGCATTCAAACAGTTCCGTGGAGAGAAAATGCTCTCTCACAACCGAATGCGCCCCATCTGCACCAATTAACAGGTCATAATCAATGGTGAGATCCGCTGGCACTCCTTCCGGTATCGCTTCGGTCACTTTTTGAATTTTCAGCGTCTTCGCCTCAAAATCAACCTGCGTGCATTGATAGTTAAAGTGAATGTTGAGACGGTTATTGTCGTACTTTTCGCTGAGTTTTTCCAATAGAGCGATCGCTAAGTTGGTGCGGTCGAGGGCAAGGAAAGGTTTTCTTCTCGGCGTGAGGCGCGTCTTGCCGTTTTTTTGGTGAGATAGGGTTCCGATTATCTCTACACTCATCGCCTTAACAGCTTCGGCGATGCCCTCGATTTTACTTAAGGCATTCGTTCCCCGTTCGTTCAGGGTAATGGGATAGGTTCTGGATTTTGAGAATGAGACAATTCGGGGGTCGCTGCGGCGTTCGTAGATGTCAATTTGGTATTGGTCGCCGCGACGCAACAAGTAGTGTGCAAGCAGGGTTCCGGCAGGGCCAGCACCGATAATGACAACGTTCTTAACCATGTTTTAGAATTCCTTAGCGTGGTGGGAGCTGCACATCTGTCACCAGGAAACCTCTCCCCAACCCTTTCCTACTCTTGGGAGAGAAAAGGAATAAATTTTTGGTATTGCCCTCATTTAGGACTGCTATATATCAAACATCGGGACACGGGCTTTTCAAATGAATAGTTGCGATCGCTTCCACTTCGTCCACGCAACTAATCAGTTTCCACCAAAACTGTAACAGCAGCAACAGCGATGAGCATTTCGTCATTTTTATCATTAAGTGAAGGAATTGCTCGACCCTGAACAACCATTCCGCCAGACTCAACGGTGAGAGTTTTGCGCCCAAAAGGTAACACAGCTAACACCTCCGCTTCCCGCACTTGCTCCGGGTAAGGCACTGCCACCTGTACTTCAACTATCATTTGATCGGGGTCGCTTAAACCTGCAACTTCCCAGACACCCGGCAAGGCATTGTGAGCTATCGCATTCCTGACAGCCCTGGCGGCGGCGACAGTGGGTTCCTGTCCGTGCTGATCGATTCCCATACCCATCTCGATAATCAAGCGTTTACGAGCCACAGTCACCCCTCTGACTACACTTTATTTTTCCAACTGACCTGCAATATATTCTCTGACTTCTTTGGCTGAATCTAGCTGCAAGACAGCAGATGCGATCGCTGCTACTTCATCCATCCTCAACTTTGAAATCCCTGCTTTTACCGTAGAAATGGCTGGTAAGTTCATACTTAATTCATCGACTCCCAATCACGAATTTGGCAGCCGGACGGGCGTGCAAACCCATCTGATTTCGGACGGTAAGATGTATTACCTGACTTTGGGCACTCCCCAGAGATGCCCCTAGGGACTGCGAAGGATGAATCAGGACTTACGCAAAGCTTATACATATAGCGTTTTTTCGGGTTCAATCCCCCTGGGAAAAGCCCCTATATGTGGTGATGTGCGGCGAGTCCTATGAATATCGGATAACTGAGAGGCTTTGGCTGCTAATGCTCCTCGTGCTTCGCGGATGACAATTCTCACTATCTATCCCACTTCCTGAGATAACTCGCTCAATTATGTTAAGATTTATTAAAAAGCTTAGATTTTATGACTCATCCCAGCTTAGAAAATATTGGTGCCCAGCTAGAAAGCCCGAATTCGCGCGATCGCATGTTGGCACTTGCCTCGTTGCGCGAAGTATCAGCAGATGAAGCTGTACCCCTGATCAAAAAGGTTTTAGACGACGAAAACCTGCAAATTCGCTCAATGGCGGTATTTGCACTGGGTCTTAAACCTACAGAAGAATGCTTTCCGATTCTAGTGAAATTGCTAGAAACTGACCCCGACTATGGCATTCGCGCCGACGCCGCCGGTGCCTTGGGCTACCTGTGCGATATCAGAGGATTTGAACCATTGGTGCGGGCTTTCTACGAAGATACAGATTGGCTAGTGCGTTTCAGCGCCGCCGTTAGTTTGGGCAATTTGAAAGATCCCCGCGCTTTCGACGTGCTGGTTCGGGCGTTAGATAGCGAAGAAGTCGTGTTGCAACAGGCAGCGATCGCGGCACTCGGCGAAATCAAAGCAGTAGCAGCCGTCGATCAAATTCTCCGCTTTGCCCAATCTGACGATTGGCTGATCCGTCAGCGCCTAGCAGAAGCCCTAGGACACCTTCCTGGCGATAAGAGTATCTCAGCGCTCAATTACCTGGAAAAAGACAGTCATCCCCACGTTGCTACCGCCGCCACCATCTCCCTCAAGCGCTTGTCTGAAAACAATTAAAAATTAAAAATTAAAAATTAAAAATGGGGGATTCTTCATTTTTAATTTTTAATGCAAGCATTTTTAATTGCTTACAGCCAATGGGCGACGGAAAACAAGCCATCTTCCGTCTGGATATGCTCCACACCGCGCATCTTGACGATGGGCTGACCGAGATAAGACACGCACAACCAACCACCGATGACGAAATCGACCGTAATCTCATTCGAGAAGATATTGTCTAATCGCAGGACATCGATTCCCGACTCATCCTCAATCGTGTCAAACCCATCGCCGGGAGTGTAAATATAGACATCATTGCCGTCACCTCCATCCAAGCGATCGTCACCTGCGCCGCCAACCAAGACATCATCGCCATTGCTTCCGAATAAGCGATCGCGCCCCGAACCACCAAGTAAAAAGTCGTTCCCAGCTTCGCCGTACAGGGAATCGTCGTCTTCTCCCCCTTGAATCAGGTCATTTCCTTGCCCACCGTGGATGATATCGTTGCCTGACTTCCCTACCAGCGTATCGTCGCCAGCATAGCCAAAAATAACATCGTCGCCCTCGGTGGCTTCAATGTAGTCATCGCTGGGAGTGCCGTGAATTCTTGACATGATGCAGTTTTACTAATCCGAGAACTCTTAATCTTTTTATAAAGTAGAGTCCAGCGCTCGGCACTCTCTCTGGCGACTGGTAAATTAAGATATTTAATGTGATGTTAAAAAGTGTTAGTCCCGAAGAATTTGATTCATGGATATTCAAAAGTTTTTTGAGCTGAGTGCAGGCAAGTGGTTTTCCCAGCGTACCAGTCACCATCTGGCTTTCAAGCAAGCAGAAAGTGGCAAGTCAGACATCAAGATCGAGATGCTCTCGGCACAAGACCCCGAAGTAATCAAGCTCTGCGAACAGTACGAAGTTGACCCAGCCTTAGCTTGGGGAGGCGCTCGCGTTAGCTGGGATGGCACGATGGAATGGGATCAAGAAAAACACGCTGGTTCTAGCGTTCTCGTCCCGATTCCCGACCCGGAGAAGCCCAACGAAGGTCAGTTGCTCCGCGACATGGGCTATGCCGAGAAAGCATCGGTTGCCGGTCGTTATGTCATGGGTAGCGATGATTCATTCACGCTGATTACTGAGTATGAAACGATGTACTCGGAAGAACGCATCTGGTTTGCCAGCGAAAACTTGCGGCTACGAGCCAGCATTCTAAAGCGATTTGGCGGCTTCTCGATGGCTTCTTTTTGCTCGGAAATTCGCATGGGTGTCACAAAGCCACAAGAAAAAGCCGCTGATACCGCTGCAAAAAATTAAAAATTAAAAATTAAAAATGGGGATTGTTCATTTTTAATTTTTAATGCAAGCATTTTTAATGCGGTCAAGCTCAATGGCGAGTCACTGGCGCTGCTGAACAACTGCGGCACCCCTTCGTTCCGGCTGTCCTACAAAAGCCGCTCCGCTGGAAAGCGTCGCAGCGGCAGGGCTTCAAGCGGCAAACTGAA
>NZ_JBHZGO010000011.1:0-2307 GCF_042747725.1 Coleofasciculus sp. H7-2 | reverse complement strand
GCTCGTGGATCTCGAACATTTCAACGATGCAATCCGGGAACAGAATATCCAGCATCCTTTATCCTGCTAGCTGCGCAGCTAGGTTTCAAGTCCCGATGCATCAACCACAAAACTTTCGTAAGAGCCAGAAGATTTCACCCAAAATGGGCACCGTTATGACCTGATTCTTGCCGCTAACGGAAATCGTTCGATTTCAGATTACAAGCGTGCACTAGCGCCCAAGGGAACCTATGTCATGACCGGCGGTTCCATGGCCCAGATGACCGAGGCCATGCTCCAGGGTCCATGGATCTCAATGACCGGGAGCAAGAAAATGGGTAACATGCTAGCGAGACCCAACCAAAAGGATTTGGCTTTTGTGAAAGCACTACTTGAAGCGGGGAAAGTCGTACCTGTGATAGATAGACGTTACCCGTTAAGCGAGGTTCCTGAAGCCATCGGGTACCTTGAAGAAGGACACGCTCGAGGAAAAGTCGTTATTGGGATGACCTCCAAACCTGATGTCAGCAACACCAGTCTGCAAGCTCATCCCTATGGGCGACAACTAGCAATTACGGTATGATCCAATCAGCTATGCTTCCGCTCTTTACAAGACGACTCGTCCTCAGGCGCTTCACCATGGCCGACGTTGAGGCGTTCTTGGCCTACCGTAACGACCCTGACGTGGCACGGTACCAGAGTTGGGAAGGGTGCACCCGCACAGAGGCGGAGAGGTTTATTCGTGATCAGCAGAGCCAAGAACCAGGGGAGCCCGGGCAGTGGTCTCAGATTGCCATTGCGCTGAAGGAAGAGGGGGCACTGCTCGGGGACTGCGCCCTACGCGTCCATACCCCCGATGTTCGCCAGGCCACTATAGGCTTTACATTGGCTCAGGCTAACCAGGGGCAGGGCTTTGCGACCGAAGCACTGACGTGCCTGCTCGATTATCTCTTTCAGCAAAAGCGGCTTCACCGGGTCGTAGTGGACACCGATTCACTGAACGTCCCTTCATGGACCCTGCTCGAGCGTCTTGGCATGCGCCGGGAAGGCCACCTGCGGCATAGCCTTTGGTTCAAGGGGCAGTGGGCGGATGAGTACCTGTACGCCATTCTCGCCGAGGAGTGGTTGGTGAAGCGGGAGTGACAGTGATGTTATGAAAGAACAAAGGCTTGACGCTACCGACTGGCCTTGACCGGGCGTGGGGCCAGCGCATCCACGACTTCTATGACTACACGTCCTACTGGGACTGTTAAAGGGAATAGCTTAAGTCTCTAAAGGCAGGCGCTCAGCCTGCCTTTTCTATTGGCTGCTAAGGTCTGGTAAAGCGGGAGCAGGGGGAGAGCTAGACACTGATTCAGGGACAGGTTTAGCGAGGTTGTGTCTGTATAACAAGCTGAGGGTGTTGCCCGGGTTGCGTCAGCCCAGACCGTGTGGCCATAAGTTGATTTGCACACCTTCACCCATGAGTGGGGCACGGCGCATCGCCGGATACCCAGAGGGCACGCGTACCAGGGTGCCGATCCATTGGCATGATCCGTTCAGATTAGGGTAGTGCCTAACAGGTAAGGACAAGTCTGGTTGTTGGCGTAAGGGATGAACACTGAACCGCTTCACTGTCCCACTTGCACGTCTATTGAGATTGTCAAAAACGGCCGCATCCATAACGGCAGACAGAACTACCGGTGTAAAATCTGCGGCAGGCAGTTTGTTGAAGACCCCCGAAATAAGATCATCGGTCAGGAGACGAAAGGGCTTATCGACAAGTTGCTGCTCGAGAAGCTACCACTCGCAGGCATCGCTAGAGTGGCCGAGGTCTCTGAGCCGTGGCTGCAGGGTTACGTCAACCAGAAGTACGAAGTGATTCCTAAACAAGTCGAGAGCACGCCGAAAAAAGGGGGCGTTTAACCGTCCAGTGCGATGAAGTCTGGTCGTTTGTGGGGTCAAAAGGATGCAAAAAGTGGATCTGGTTAGCCCTGGACGTCTCAACCCGAGAAATCATCGGCGTGTTTGTCGGCAGCCGAAGCAAAACAGGAGCAATGGCTCTTTGGCGATCTTTGCCTGCTGTCTACCGGCAGTGCGCCGTGTTCTACACCGACTTCTGGAAAGCGTACGCCGAGGTCTTTCCGAGCAAGCGCCATAAAGCTGTAGGCAAAAGTAGCGGCAAAACGAACCACATCGAACGCTTCAACTGCACCTTGCGGCAGCGGACAGGCCCGGGAGGCTGGAACTTCGCACCCTTGTGGTGTGCCGCTTTGTCCAAGACAGCGGGTTTCGCGTCTTGTTCGCAGCACGCTGTCGTTCTCTAAAAAGCTGGAGAACCACCTCGGG
>NZ_JBHZGO010000010.1:0-2319 GCF_042747725.1 Coleofasciculus sp. H7-2 | reverse complement strand
CTTCCTCGAAACACTTGGCGTCATCCACCAAAACCTGGATGTTCAGCATTGGTCGAGTTTAAAGGTGATTCTGCCCGTGTTGCAACGCCTTTACGTTATCTCCTTGGAATCCAGTAAGAGCCTAAATATAAAGTGTCAGTTTCTTCCATCGAGTAGTACTCAGTTTTGACGTTCATGCCATTTCGCACATCATATAGCACCGAGCCGAGCGCAACCCAAGTAACCGATTCATCTGTGAAGAACTCATCGGCCAACTTAACATTGTGACGAAAGTGTGTGTCACATCTAACAGGTGCAAACCCCGAAATATAGTGCAATGAGTTCTTTTCCAGTGTTATTGCCATAGGTTCAATCCTTTCAAAATGCCCAGCGCCGTTTCCTTATCTTCTACATCTATGCGCTGCCAAGCGTGCGAGTACTTGAGATTGTAAATTCTCTTATCATTGGCATCGTAAATAGCCGTTAGCTCATTCGGCTTGTCCTTCGAGCCTTTCTTGCCTGCCTTGTATCCCACATTAGCAACTGCCAAATTGTAAAACTCGCCCTGTGTCGTAGCCGTAACTTGGTGTAAGATCCAACGCTCTCGCACTGCGGCGGCGACGGCGCGCACCTTCTTTTTGAACAGTGCGTAGTTTTTTGAATCGGATAGGAATGTGTCGGTAAAGTAAGGCAAAATAACAAAGCCATGCCCAAATTCTTTGTCTAAGAACGCTGTTGCTTCATGCAACAGCGTCTTGATACTATTGTCTTTATCCGCATCCTCAGCATCAAAGTTTATGCTTGTTGCCAACGCAGGAAGCATAGCGGTGAAGCGATTAAAGCGGTCGTCAAACTGCGTTCCTGATTTCACCCAAGCATCTTGAAAATCTGTCTCCTCGCTCACCGTCTTTTTGCTGGCAAGCAGGAGGCTTGTAGAAGTTGTCGTGTGCGGAGAGAACGCAAAGTTTGGTATGGAGACAATCGCCTTAATGTTGAAGTGTTTATAAAGGAATAACCGTCCGTTCACATCATTCTCAACAGCAAAGAAACTTTCTGGTAAGACAACACCCAGCCGTCCGCCAGGCTTGAGCAATTGATACCACCGTTCCAAGAAATAGGCTTCTGATTTACCTTTAATCTCGAAGTTAGGCTGTACAGCCGCCGAGTTTACATTTACATTGAACGGCGGATTGGAAATTACCACGTCGAAGCGGTCTATCGTGCTTTTGGAGTAGTAGGGATTGCCGTTATTCTGTTTCGACGACAAGATATTTGTGCCGCCCGTCACATCCATTTGAGCATAATGTGCAAACGATTCTAAACCGTCAGCACTGTAAACGTTAGTACTGCCATCACCGTGTAGAATCATGTTTATCTGACACGCGGTTGCCAATACTTGCTCGTTATCCATGCCATACACGTAATCAATCACCCACTTAAAAGCACTGGTGCCAAGCATTTGCCTTTGGATAAAATCGGTCACGTCATCGTCGCCTTGTGCAATAGACGTATAATTTTCATTAACAAGTTTCTGCACGAACTGCATATAGTGGACAAGGAACGTGCCCGTCCCGCAGCTTGGATCAATCACAAAAGGCAACCGATACCGCGCGTCTTGGTCGGGGTAGCGTAACTTCTCCACAACCAGTTCATCTACCTGCAATGCGGTGAGCAAAAAAAGAACGATATTCGGATGAGTAAGAAACAAGCCTTTAGTTTGCTTAAAGGCATCTCGAATGACCATCTCATAAAACTCGCCCAGCACGTCCACGTTTTTATAGCGGTTTTTCTGAAACGAAATTGCACACAAAAGCTCGACGCACTTAGCGACAAGATAAGGAGGAAATTCCCTTAAATCAATGCCGTTGATGTCTTTCAACTCAACGTCTTGGTCTTTGGAGAGGTATTCGCGGTAAGCACGCCGATACAGCAAGTCAATATCGCCCGCAAGTTCCACATCGCTTTGAGGCACGCTGCTCTTGAATTTACGCTGAAAGACATACGCCGTACCCTTCTTCGTCTTTCGCTCGTCGTAAACCTTCGCTAACAGCACTTTATTAAAGTTCTCGAACTTCTTGTTGTCTTCCAGTGTGCCGCTCCAGATAAAATCCCAGAGCGTCCGCCAATGGCGACGTAACAAATCAATACCGAAATTCTCGTTCAAGTCCTTAATCTGCTTGCTTAGATTTTGCTCTGCTCCCGATAACTTGACGAGGGTGTGTCCTAGAAATCGGCTAAGAGCTATAGTAGGCCATGAGCGACTTAAAGAAGAGCATGGAAGGGCTGGTCGAGAAGCTGGAGCAAGAGAGCAAGCAGGTCAAGAACCTTGCCGAACTAGAG
>NZ_JBHZGO010000009.1:0-60106 GCF_042747725.1 Coleofasciculus sp. H7-2 | reverse complement strand
CTTTGTCAGCTTTTAGAACAGCTATATCCTATCGGTTTGTCCGTTGGCTTCAGGAGAATACTGACGTATTTGCCTTACACCTAGCCCATTTAGGGCTTGTTTGGGCTTGAACAAAGTTCAAGTCCCGGTAAGGATAGCCGGAGGTGAACGCAATGCCCCCACTACTGAATAAAACAACCGACCAACGCATTGTCCATCAGGGAACCTGGGAACAGTTCAAGTTCATCCAAAAGGGCTTTGAGGGTTCTCCTGGGGTGCGGCTGTTTTACTATAACGGGACGGTCGAGATTCTGATGCCGGGACAAGACCACGAAACTTTTGCTCACGTCATTGGTTACTTAGTGACAACCTTTCTTGCAGAAAAAGGCATTTTCTTTCAGCCAACTGGATCGATGACTCAGGAAAAAGAAGGCGTTGTCTCGGCTCAAGCAGATGAGTCTTACTGCATTGGGAGCGTAAAGTCAATTCCAGATTTGTCGATTGAAGTTGTCTTTACCAGTGGAGGCAGCAGCAAGTTAGAACGCTATAAAGCTTTGGGCGTTCCAGAGGTTTGGTTTTGGGAAGATGGATTGCTGAAGCCTTATCATCTTGGAGACGGTAGCTATGAATCCATTGAGCGCAGCCAGCTACCCGGACTTAGTGAACTCGATCTTGATTTGCTCAGGCGCTGCATTTTGATGGCGGAGACTGACGCTGGGGAAGCAATTAGAGCGTTCCGCCGAGAGATATAGCCTCAAGTAGATTGTGAGGATTGTTGTATTGCCAATACTGGGGCATTTTTTCTAGCGCGAGGTTACAAAAACGATGCGATCGCCTTTTGCAGGATAGCGCGATCGCGAAGCGCTCCAAAAAGTCAGTTCGCTCATTTGCTATGCGGAATTGAGCGATCGCAAAGTGAAGTAGCTTGATGTAGCACCATTCGCTCTAAATTATTCCTTCCGCACTTCAAGAGTATTGGTTACTACAGGCAAGCCCCAATCACTAATATTGTCATGCCACCCAAAAAAGAAAACAATGGATGTGGATGTTCGAGTGTTCCATTTTCATTAATCATAGTTTTGTTAGGTGTTGGTTATTGGGGCTTTACGCATCTAGATAATCTAGGTATCAGCAAATTTTTGTCTAATAATATCGGCAAATTTCTCCCTAATAATCAACAACCAGCTACTTCTAATAATCCACAACCAACCACTCCTAGTTTGCCTCGTGTACCTAGCGTTGCCGCTTCTCCCCTACCGCAAGTTATTCCGCCTAAAACACTACCAACTAATCCACAAGTTCCACCTAAAACACTACCCACTAATCTACAAGTTTCACCATCACCCGTAACCCTCAAGAAATCACCATCACCTCAAGCTCCTTGGGAAAAAAAGGAAATCAGGGGAATTTATTTAAGTCGGTATCAAGCGACTAATAATGCTGACGAACAAACGATTCGCCAGCGAGTTCGTTATTATCGCTCTCAAGGAATAAATACAATTATTCATGGAGTGTGGGGTAATGGTTGCACGATGTACAACAGTAATGTTATGCAGCAAACATTCGGATACAAAAGTTGTCCCAACCAATTTCAAGATCAATGGCTAGATTGGTTGATTGATGAGGCGCACAAGCAGGGAATGCAAGTTCACGCCTACTTTGAGAAGGGGATTAAAATCGATAAAAATAGCCCGATCTTTGACGAAGCTATTTCTAAACGATGGATTGTGCCTGGAGTCGATAAAACCTATGCTGGCATCGAACACTATGTACTGGATGTGGAGATACCAGAAGTTGCTAATTTATTCAAAAAAATATCAGTAGAGTTTGTCAAAAAGTATCCAACCATTGATGCAGTTCAGTGGGATGATTACTTGGGTTATCATGCTGACTTACCTGGCAAGGTTGATCGCACCGCCCAGTTGACTAATTTTGTGCGGCAAATGAGAGCTGATATGAAGAAAGCTAACCCCACCGTTAGTTTCGACCTTTGCCATCATAATCCTTATTGGGGTAAACGTTATTTTGCGGCTGACTGGCAAAATTGGAATGTCGATCGAGTTTTCATTCAAATTTATAACGATGCTAATTTTAAACAAGAGTTAGATTATGCCAAAAATTATGCGGGAGTAGCAATTTCAGATAAGCAGTTGTATCGCTTAAAAGAACTGATTAATAACCCCAAAA
Source organism: Coleofasciculus sp. H7-2 (assembly GCF_042747725.1). Taxonomy (NCBI): domain Bacteria; kingdom Bacillati; phylum Cyanobacteriota; class Cyanophyceae; order Coleofasciculales; family Coleofasciculaceae; genus Coleofasciculus; species Coleofasciculus sp. H7-2. Next base: position 57,940 of record NZ_JBHZGO010000009.1, on the reverse strand, counting down.
TCAAGAGTGTTTTAGTGTTTCCCTCCTCTGGAAAACCAGAAGAGACTGCGGCTCTTGTCAAAAAGCTGATTCCAGTCAGTAACTAGGGCAGGAATCTAACAGATTTTCGGAAATAAATGGAAGACACGGCAGCATGGCTGGAGTAAACGACGAACGGGGCGTAAGTTTGCCAACCAAGCTGTGGATTTATTCTATAATTAGCGCGATCGCTCATCGCTGGTTAGCTGAGAATATGGTAAGTTGCGATAGCGAAGCGCTGACTTGTCAGTTCGCTCATTCACCGTCAATCCCTCCCAACTTTACCAGCAACGCTTGCTACGCCTCAAGGAAGCTGGTGCAACTGGTGGATGCGATCGCGCGTTGCGCCGACCTGTCGGTTCGCGTTTAAAGAGGGCGCTGGAAGGGCAGGAATCATCTGTTGAGGGGGAGTAGAGCTAATTTTAGACACTGCTGAAGATAGCGATAGCGAAGCGCTGACTTGTCAGTTCGCGCTCCTTACACTTTCTATAGAGATCGACATTACTGTTAAGCTAAGGTCAAAGCTGCGCGAAGGATCAATCAATATGCGTTTGAAAGAGTTAATTATCCAGGAACTCGATCAAGCCTCAGAATGGTTATTAGCTGAAGTTTTAGACTTCCTGAAATTTCTCAAGGCTAAGTCTCGGCAAGAGACGCTTGAAGTCAATCTACTCAGTGAATCCTCTTTGCAAAAGGATTGGTTACGTCCAGAGGAGGATGAGGCTTGGCAAGATTTGTAAAAGGGGATGTGGTTGTTGTCCCCTTTCCGTTTTCAGATTTGACTCAAGCAAAGCGGCGTCCGGCGTTGGTGATAGCGGTTCTACAGGGAGATGATGTTATTCTCTGCCAGATTACAAGTCAGACAGTAGCCGACAATCAAGCGATCGCGATTGGGATGGATGATTTTAGTACGGGTAGTCTAAATCAGGTCAGCAATGTCAGACCCAATCGGCTATTCACGGCAGATCGGCAAATTATTTTGTACAAAGTGGGGCAACTGACTTCTGAGAAGTTTGATGAGGTCATTGCCAAGATAATTGAGATTTTGCAAACCTAAACCATTAGAGTGCGATAGCGAAGCGCTGACTTGTCAGTTCGCTCATTCACCGTCAATCCCTCCCAACTTTACCAGCAACGCTTGCTACGCCTCAAGGAAGCTGGTGCAACTGGTGGATGCGATCGCGCGTTGCGCCGACCTGTTGGTTCGCGTTTAACGAGGGCGCTGGAAGGGCAGGAATCATCTGTTGAGGGGAAGTAGAGCTAATTTTAGAGAGTGCTGAAGATGGCGATCGCGAAGCGCTGACTTGTCAGTTCGCGAAGCGCTCCAAAAAGTCAGTTCGCTCTATTTCCTTCCACAAATCCATCTTAAGATACAACAGAGGATAGTAATCAACTCTGTTCATGCCAAGTCAATGTTTGAGCGTGGTAGGATGAATTCGCGTTGCCTAACTTATAGCTTCATCAAATGTCATCTGCAACAGATTTAACCGAAACTTTCTCATCGAATCTGCTGCCCCTACAGCTTTTGATCGTAGAAGATGACCCTGTGATGCGATTGGGGTTAGTTGAGTTATTTGAAGACAATTCCCAATTTGAAATTGTTGATAAAGTTACAAATGGCTATGCAGCAGTGGATGTTGCTCTAAAACTCAAGCCTAACCCGATCGTTATGGATATTGGGTTGCCTGAACTAGATGGAATTGCTGCAACCCAGCAAATTAAAGCAGCACTGCCTGAAGTTAGAGTGGTGATGTTGACCTCTCACACGGCTGAGGATGAAATGCTTGCAGCATTTGCTAGCGGTGCTGATGCCTATTGTGTGAAGGGAACCAGTTTAGAGCAATTACTGCTAGCGATCGCGTGCGCTAAGGAGGGAGCCGTATACCTTGACCCTCAGATCGCTCGACGCATTGTTGAAAACTTTAAACCTTCATCTCCCAAAGAAAAAAACAGTTTGGCTCAATTATCAAGTCGAGAGCGAGAAGTTTTGAAACTGCTGGTTGACGGTAAAAGCAATCCTGAAATTGCCGAGGTTTTGTATATCAGCCTCAGTACTGCCAAAGCTCATGTCCGCAACATTATGAGCAAATTAGCAGTTGACGATCGAGTGCAGGCTGCTGTTATCGCTCTGCGTTCAGGATTAGTTTAAGCAGCTACAGGCAGGGTGAACCTGAAAGTTGCTCCACATCCGGGTTGGCTAATGACCCCAATTTTCCCTTGATGAGCTTTAATAATTTGCTGGCACAAATACAGCCCCAAACCTAGCCCAGGCATATAGCGTGAATGAACACCCCGGTAGTAGAGTTCAAACAGGCGTTGTTGTTGCTGGGGTGGAATTCCAACTCCATTATCTTGAATCGTACAGCGCAGCAGTCGAGGCGTTTGCAACGTTGCATCAAAGACACAGTGCAGCAAGCAATATTCGACATCTCGCAAGGGCACAGCCAATACCATTGTGGATTTGCAGGCTGACACCAATCGAGATGGAATGGTTTTTCTAACATGATGCCAGCGCTAGCCATGACGCCAACGAAGATACTTGGGACAGCCACCATAGAGCCATCTTCTTGCCAACTAGCACGCGGTAAATGAATCTCCAACCGCTCCTGGAAACCCCAGCGAGTTGATTGAAGTCAAGCTAAGTATTGCGGCACTGTCCATGCACTCTGCTTCTTGAGGATCGGAAGTGCCATGTTTGTGCTGCAAAAGTGTTCAATTGTCAGCAATTCACCCAATGCGCCATTTACTTTGAATCTAAAGATAAAGCACCCGGCGATGCAACTCAACCAATTGAGCTTTCTACTCTTCATCCCGTTGATGCTGGGCACAACCCCATTCGGAGCTATCGCACACGCGGCAACCCCTCGTCCTCTGACTCCGACTCAACAAGCAACCGTCTCGCTCTGGCAAGAAATTCCGCTTCCTCAAAAAATGTCCTTTCATGGCGATCGCGCGAGCGCTGCGTCCCGATGGGCAAGTGGTAGCGGAGGGAGACTCCCCGTGCCATTCGAGTCTGGAAGTTAGGAGAAGGAACTGCCTTTCGGACTGTTGCCAGTTTCCCTGAACTGTCGAGTGAATCCCAAGTTGGCGCTCTAGCGTTTAGTCCTGACGGCAAGATCCTGGCTGCCAGTGTGTATGTACCAGAACAACAAACCTTCTTGATTAAACTTTGGGATGCTGAGTCGGGACGGGAACTTCGCACCCTTCGCAGTCGGCTGATACCGAAGGTGTCGGATCGCAATTCAGACGGCTCCCCGCGCTATCGATCGGACTCTAACATAGTCTTCAGTGCCGATGGTAAACGACTGGTCGGTGTGGTTGGCAATAACTCAACCCGTGCAAGTGTGGGATTGGGCCTAAGAGAAAAGTCACCCAAAAGTTTGTCGGTGGTGATGGAACGGCGATAGCGAAGCGCCGACCTGTCGGTTCGCCTTCAGTCAGGACGGGCGATCGCTGGGGCGCGGTGGCGAATCCGCGATTTATCTGTGGGATTTGCTCTCGTAGGCGGCTTATCCAACGCTTCAGCAGCCGCTATCCGTTGGGGAACTTCGTCTTTAATTCCGACAATACGTTGCTGTACAGCACGTCCAAGGCTGCACTTGGCAACACAGATCAAAGTATTCAAGTTTGGAACGTGAAGACCGGACAAGCCATGCGGCGATTTGGCATTGGCAACTGGAGTAGCCAGATCAGCTTCAGTCCCGATGGCAGAACGGTGGCAATCGGTGGTCCTAGCAGCAGTTTGGCGTTTGTGGATCTGATGCAGCCGCAAGTCGTCACCCGAACTGATAATGTCTTTCCGGGCTGGAGTGGATTGATGGCATTCGATCGCACTGGCTCGATCTTTGCGATCGCAAACAGTTCTGAAGTGAGACTCTGGCAACACCACCCTAATTCAACTCGGTAGAAAGAAACGATGCAATTCAATCAACGAGTCACGATCTTCCTTTTGTCCCTGGTGAGCAGTTTTGCCATGCTAGTTGGGGTGGCGCTGGTGATGCGTCACGCTCCGCGCGATCGCGTTACAGCTATCCCAACTAGCCCGCTACCAGACAGCCCTAAAGTCAATCAGGATTCAACTCAAGCCAGCCAGCCTCAACCAGCCGCCAGCACAGAGGAGCCTACCCCAGCTAAAACGCTGCCCGCTCCATCCTCAGAAGCGATCGCCACCGCAAAGCCTTTTCCGCGCCGCCCGATTGTGTTAACCGATCGGGCAAAACCAGGAAGTTCATTCTATGCGTTTCGGCAGCGTTTACGACAGGCAGTGCGGAATCGAGATGCTGCCTTCCTTCGCCAGATCGCCGACCCACAGATCAAGCTTTCATTTGGGTTGCCCCTGACGATCGAGCAATTAGAAATTGCCAACCCCAAAGCAGTCGTTTGGCAACACTTGGAGCGCATTATCAATACAGGGTGTGCGCCCTATGAAGTCTCTGCCGATTCTTCTAAAAGTGATGCTTGGACTTGCCCTCATGTAGCTGAAGCGCCCGTTGGCGATCCGTTCGCAGACGTTTATATTGTGGGGACACAGATCAATGTGAGATCCCAACCTGAAGCTAACAGTTCAGTGGTAGCAGTTCTCTCCAACGAAGTGGTGCCGTTTGACTCAAAAGGAGCTGAGCGCCTATCCCAACAGCAGATTCAAAGTATGGAAACTTGGGACGGCTGGAAGCCCGTGATTACACCAGAGGGAGTCCGAGGCTATGTTTCGAGTCGCTATGCCTATATTCCATCTGGCTACCGCGCTCGATTTGAGAATAAACAAGGGAAATGGAAAATGACTATTTTCATTACGGGTGACTGAGTTGAGTGTTCAGGACTCGCCGCACATCACCACATCTGAGGGCAACCACAGGGGGATTGCCCCTACAAAAAGCTATATGTATAAGCTTTCCGTAAGTCCTGGTGTTGTTAGTCCTCACGATTTCAGGTCTGCAATGAAACAAGAAATTTGCCAAAGTCATTGGGTGGGTGCTGGGTAGCATCGTTATCTCCATCGTGCCATCTTGCCAAACATATCGCCAGACTTCTCCGCCAACCCTGGCTTAATTTGCTATCTCATACTCCATTATGCAATGCCGGAAATTTCTTTAACTTATGAAATAGAGAGGCGATGAAGCCGTGAAGCGATGTGCGATTAATCCTGCTGCAAATGGTAAACCAGCCATTAGCGATTAGCAGCTTCACAGATAATCGGGACATTCACCCGGAGACGATCTCAATTATTTTTTTTTGCGAGTCCAAAGATCCGTGAACATCATAGTTAACCCGCCCAGAAAAATAGCGATCGCCATCCCGCCCGCAGTAACATTCATCCAATCAATATTTTCCATTTGATTATTCAGCCGCTTTTTTTTATCAACGGTACTAGATTAGCAACTTTGGCATCCAGACAGATGAATCGCTATTATCCCATTTCACTCGTCCCTACTAATCGGTAGAGGCGTGCCAGTACTAGAAAATAAGCACCCCTCAATCTCTAACAGCTACAGGGGCGTTACAGAATAATTTAGCTCCCTCCCCGCAAGCGGGGAGGCTTGGCTTGTGTGTTCCAGGGACTTTTGCAAAAGGTTTAGTGTCTGACTTCAAGCTCAGACGAGATTTTGGGAATTTCTTTGAGATAAACACGCGAAAAGGGTTCGGCTGAGCCAAGCTGGTACTGTTCAAGCAAGCCATGAGAGCGGATGGAGATAGTGTCTCCTTCCTTAATCACGACGGTTGAATCGTGGAAAATGTCTCTCGCCAGCATCATCTCAGTTTCCGTAGGATTATCCAAGATTACAAGATTGCTGCCGTAGTAAAACATCCCCTCTGCCTCTAGTACGTCTTCTCTATACTCGACAATCAGCAGATCGAGCTGGGGATTCCGTAGCAGATTTTGAACGTTGCTGTTGTAATCCTTGTTCAAGTTTTTCTCAGAACGGTTGACGAAAACTCCATCCCGACAAACTGCGCCAATTGTCCAGTCGGGGTGTCGCATCAGAATATCGTCAATGACTTCTTGAAGTTCTTGAACTGAGATCCGGTTGAAGGTGATGAATGGTATTCTGGCTTTTTCGGCGGAGTCAAAGAAGGTTTCCAGAATATGGGAAGGCACATCAACGCTGTCACCAACGGCGGGTCTAAGATGCATATAGATACCGGGGGCGGCGTTGATTTCGATAATGCCAAAATCACCATCCTTCCAAGATTTGGATAAATCTTTGGCGATGACATCAATACCGAGGCAAGTCAGCCGGAAATGCTGGGCGATGTCTTGGGCCAGGATAATGTTGTCAGGATGAACAGTGCTTGTCTGATCGATGCTCAAGCCGCCAGCCGAGAGGTTGGCAACTTTGCGAAGATAGACGATGCGATCGCTTTCAATCACACTATCCAGCCCTAATCCCTGTTCCTCCAGGTACATTTCCATCGCCTCATCGCACTGGATCTTGCCCATCGGCGACGTTGGTGTATCTATCCTGTCTGGCTTCTGATTTTCCTGTTCGATCAATTCTTCAATTGTCGAGTCTCCATCACCCACGACCGATGCGGCGCGGCGTTCTGTCGCCGCGACGAATCTACCATTGACGCAAAGTAAGCGAAAATCTGCCCCTTTGAAGCTTTTTTCGACGATGATCCGGACTGGCTGCTCTTTAGGAATCGCATTGGCTGCTCTGCTAAAGGCATATTTCAGTTCTTCTGAATCTTGCACATCAGCCGTTACCCCAATTCCTTTGTGACCCACTACCGGCTTCACGGCTACGGGATAGCCAATCTCTCTAGCAGCTAAACGAGCGTCTTCCAGTGAGAAGACGATATCACCTTTGGGAACGGGGAATCCCAAGGTACCTAAGAAAGCTTTGCAGTCATCTTTGCGAGTGGTGAAGTCCGAATCCAAATGGCTATCGCAGTCAAAAGTCGTCGCTATCCCGCGAACTTGCTTTCTTCCATAGCCATATTGAACCAGTCCTTCGTCCCATAGATAAAAAGTGGGAATTCCTTTTTCGTGAGCTGTACGCCACAGAGCATAGACTGTCGGTCCGCCGTAGACAGAGTAGCGGAACAGATCCTGCATCGCCTTGAACTGATCTTCAACTCGAAAGTCTTTGCCTTGAGCGATCGCTTCAAACCAATCCCAAACGCAGTAAACGACTGCCCGACTGGTGCGTGCATGAAGCGATTCTACGGCAATCTTCATGCACGCCGGAAATGGCTTGATACTCCAGTGCTTGAGGTGCAGCCCCATGTCCAGTTTTCCCACTTCTGACACGGTTCGAGCGAACAGTTGGGCATGAGATTCGTAGGTTTCATCGCGCAGTTGGGGGTAGCGATCGCCAACAATCGACACATAATTGCTAATAGCTGGAGGTTGCGTGTACTCAGTCAGAGCGAAATCGAATATTAGCGCCCCCGTTTCCAAATACGGGTTTGGTCCTATGTAATGCTTGAAGTTAAAGATATCGAATGCATCCGTTTTTCTAGCATTAACGCGGACTGCATCGGTCATTATCTCTCTGCTCATTGAGTATCTCCCGTTATTTAAACACCCTTCTTAACTTGGCGATTCGCTTACTTGAGCCTAATTCGGTTGCAAAGCATTTTCAGCTATCAAAGGGCAGAGTCAAGTCAACTCCTTTGGCTCTTCCGTAGTTGGTATGCTAAATTTATAGTCAAGAAGCGCCACAAGCTATACTAGCCATGAATTTAAGCCAATTTAGCGTTTATTAAATAGAAAATACAGTCCAAAATCGTTATACCTTGCTAGGTAAGCCTTTCAAGTTTTGGAATCAACTTTTTAGCATACCAAGTAATGAAGAGCCACTCCTTTTTATTTAACAGGACTTACGCAAAGCTTATACATATAGCATTTTGTAGGGGCAATCCCCTGTGGTTGCCCTCAGATGTCGCGCAAGTTGCGTAAGTCCTGTTTAAGTTAATAGTGAATGGTTAGCCTTTTTACCATTCGCCATCGCCAATGCCCAAATCGCCAAAATTTCCTCAATAAAACACTTTAAAAACCCGTTTTCTTAAAGAAAACGGGTTTTTATGATTCGTGGAGTTTTCTCCTTGAAAAATTGATTCAAAATCTAAGCGCGGTCTACAATGTCTTTTGCTTTATCTTTGAGGTCTTCTTTTAGATGCATGGCAGCAGCTTCATCCTGCTTAATTTGACCTTCTACTTGGTCTTTTTGGTCGCCGGTTACATGACCAAGTCCTTCTTGAACCTTGCCTTCTACGTTTTTAGCAACCGCTTTGGCTCTATCTTCTACGCTCATTTTGTAGCTCCTTTACAAGGATATGTAATTTCTTATACTATCCACAGTATAATAAGCCTAAGGGTACAAAAGACATCCCTCCGCAGTTAGATTTTTAAAGGCATAGGCAGCAGTTCAAAAGTAGGGTGGAAAGTGCCCACTCTATTTTCAATTAATCAAGAATTGGCTTGCGAGTTTTTAGGTCAAATTTGTACCCGTGTGGAAGAATATGAAGCTTGGCTCCGCAAACTGCCAAAGCCTCATCCTTCAAGATGTCGCCGATGTTGGTATGGGTAAGCTCTGACTCATCGACAATGGTGACAGCGCCTTCCCCAATCACTTCAAACTTGTTATCGCTGACTGCGATCGCTGTATTCTCGTCAATGCCGAATCCCAAGACAGCAGGCTGCTGTGCCAAGGCTGAAATTAACCGTCCCAGACGTCCGCGCTGTAAGAAATGCTGATCGATTACTACTCCCGGCAAGAAGCCCATACCGGGACCCATCTCCACAACTTCAACCCGTGGATTTGTCTCAGACTCGCCTTCAACGATCATCACATCTGGCATCATGGCAGCTCCCGCGCTGGTGCCTCCCACCACGATTCCTTCAGCATACCGTCTGTGAATCGCCTCATCGATTGGGGTATCCTTGAGGATGCTGGTGATGCGAGCCTGATCTCCGCCGGTAAAAAATACACCAGTGGCTTTCTCAATTGCCTCCAAGTAAGTGACTGAAGTTGCATCTTCCCGCTCAACGGTGTCAAGGATGCGAACGTCCTCGGCTCCCAGCCGCTCAAACACTCTGATATAATTCTCTCCCACTTCTCTCGGCAGCTCTGTCGCCACGGTCATGACGACAATTCGAGCTTTAGTGCCCCCAGCGCGGCGAACAAACTCCCGCAGGATTGTGCAGTCACCCTCTTTGTCTTCTGCACCCCCGATAATCACCAATTGCCCGCTAGGTTTATTCACTGGTACGTTTTCTTGAGCTTCCATTGATTTTATGTCCAGGTATTAATGGCTGTTTTCCGCATAAAAATACCCAGGAGGTATACAATACTCCCAGGAAATTTTTTATGTGTCAGATTGGCTATCCTAAATAACTAAAATAACTGCATACTGTTTGCCGCAACTTCTTTCTAGGGATATAACTTGCAGGAAATCTGTAATTTAAAATACAAAAGTTAATTTTAAAGTCTTTGACCGCTGACCATAAATAAGATTGTAGAGCCGCAAAACTATATAGTTTACAATTTATTAAATCTTGCCGCTTTTCTCCAGAGACTATGCACGACAGCCCAAAGGCAAAGCTGAATTAATAGAGTAGCTTTGCTTCATGGAACAGTTGAGTTTGCGTACCCAAGACTTCGTAGAGATCAAGTGCTTGCTGCTTACCGCGAGGTGTCACCCGGTCAATCAACCGACAGCTGAATAACTCCGGTTGTCTCATCTGGGCGATAACGGCATCACTGGCAAGGATGTGACAGCCATAAAGCTTTGTCAACTCTTCTAGACGGGCGGCAGTATTCACTACGTCGCCGATTACGGTAGAGTCCATGCGCCGGTCTGAACCAACTGTACCAATCATGGCAACGCCTGTATGAATGCCGATACCAATGTTCACCGGCTGCTCCAGGTTGTATTGCTGGCGATCGCTATTAAACTGATTTAAGCTTTGTACCATCGCCACCGCTGCACTCAAGGCATCCTGTGCGTGGTTTCCCGTGCGGTCAAACACCGCCATCAGCGCATCTCCCAGGAATTTATCAATAAATCCATGATGGGTGGCGATCGCTTGATTCATCCGGGTAAAGAAAGCATTCAGCCACTCAAAAGTATCACTCGGTGTTTGAGTTTCAGCGATCGCTGTAAAGTCCCGAATATCACAAAACAAAATCGTCAATTCTTCTTCCCTGGCGTTCCCCAGTTGAATTGACTCTACCCCTTCGGGTGCAATGCGACTCAAGAATTGATCCGGCACAAATAGCCGAAACTTTTCTGAGAGATATTCATTGATTTGCCATGCCGCTGATAATTGACGCTTAGTTTTCTCTTTGATTTTTTCCTGCATCAATTGTTCGGAATGTTGCGATCGCATCTCTCTCAAGCGCAGAATATTCGCAATCTTTTTCAAAAGTAAAGTAATTTTAATCGGCTTGGTGAAGTAGTCATCGCCTAACATTTCCAATCCCCGTAGCTTGGATTCTTCATCATCCAAAGCTGTCAAAAAAATCACCGGCACCGTTTGTAGCTTTGCATCCTCCCGCAGCCGACAACAAACTTCAAAACCTCCCAGATCCGGCATCATCACATCTAGTAAAATCAAATTTGGCTGAAAATCTTTGGCAATTTTCAGTGCTTGAACCCCTGAGGATGCTACTAGAGTTTCATAGCCTTGTGAATGCAACAACTCTTCTAGCAGCAATAAATTATTGGGTTCATCATCAACTAACAGAATGCGCGGCAAGGGCTTTGTCATGGGACTGACAATATTAGAGCAAGTGGCGCTGTTATGGAAAACTATTTCTATTAGCAACCATTACACTCGCGCCTAGGATTTTCCTTCAGCGAAACTACTTAAAGCAGTTGTTCGCTGAAGTAGGTAATTTTAACTAGATGCCCCTGACGATTCTTCAGCTTGACCAGTTTACTTTCAGTACAGCTAGGTAGATAAATGCAAACTTGACTACTCAAAGGTCGAATATACCTGAGAGAACCTTAACATATTGAAACACAAGACTTCCGGGATGACAATTAGCCATCCGGTAGCTCGAAAAATAAACCAATGAAGAGATGATCTTTCTCCCAAAAGCTAGATAGGCGTTTGGTTATTCGCTGCCACACATCTAATTTGCATATTCAGAAATTACGCAAAGCTTATACATATAGCGTTTTTTCGGGTTCAATCCCCCTGTGGTTGCCCAAGAGATGTGGTGATGTTGCGTAAGTCCTGATATTCAAACAGTGGGGTATAGGGGCGGGGAGATCCCATCCCTACTGGATTCTTTCGCTCTTAATCCTGCATAAAAGAGCGGACGGTGGTCGTGAGGAGATCGATATCTATTGGCTTACTGATGTAACCATTCGCACCAGCAGCCAAACAGCGATCGCGATCGCCCGCCATTGCCATCGCCGTTACCGCAATCACCGGCACCGGCTTCCACAAGCGATTAGCTTTGAGCTGACGGATAATTTCAAACCCATCCACCCCCGGTAGTTGGATATCCATCAAAATCAAGTGCGGCAGCGATTTAGACGTCACCAAGGAAGATTGCAACGCCTCCATCATCGTGCGACCGTCATAAATTAACTCAACCGCGTACCCTTCTAACTCCAGCACATCAAAAATCAATGCCTGATTGAAAGCTTGATCTTCTACCACTAAAATTCGCTTGGCATCCCCAGAGGATACACCACCGAGAAATGATGACCGCTGCTGGCTTGGCACCGGGTTCGCTGCCTCTGCCAACTTCTGGCGCATTTCCGTTACCGGCAGCCAGACGCGAAACGTACTGCCCTGATTTTCCACCGATTCCAGAGAGACTGTGCCGCCGTGGAGTTCCGCCAGTCGCTTCGTCAGCGCCAAACCTAAGCCAGTTCCTTCATGTTGCCTCGTCAAGGAAGCATCCACCTGCTGAAAAGGGCGAAACAGCAAATGCCACTTATCTCTAGAAATCCCGATACCTGAGTCTTTGACTTCAATACACAAGTAAGGAGTGCTGGGATTAACCGGACTGCGATCCGGTCGAAATTCTCCGACCAACTGGGTGCCATAAGCCAGTCGTCCACTCAATTTAATTTGCCCACCCTCTGGCGTAAACTTAACAGCGTTAGAGAGCAAATTAATTAATATCTGGCGGACACGACGTTCATCTAGAGATGCCTGCCCCAGCCGATAGTCTAATTCTAGGGTTAAGGCGAGTCGCTTTTTATCAGCACGGGGCTGAATCATTTGCAGGCATTGAGTGCAAAGATCCGGGATGAAAACCGGCTGGAGTTCGAGTTCTGCTTTTCCGGCTTCTATTTTGGAGAGATCCAGAATGTCATTAATCAACTGCAACAGGTGTTGACCGCTTTCTTCCATCACCCGCACATATTTAATCTGGCGTTCGTTTAAGGAACCGGCGATTTGCCGCAGCAACAAGTCCGAAAATCCTAAAATGCTGTTGAGGGGCGTTCGCAGTTCGTGGGACATGGAAGCCAGAAACTCAGACTTCAGTTGGGAAGCCCGTTCTAAATCTTGGTTGATTTCGCGCAGATGTTCTTGCGCCTGTGCCCGGTCAATGGCAACGCCCATCGTGCGACAAGCTACCAAGAGCATATCCTGTTGGGGAGCTTCCTGAAGTCTTTGGTGAGTCCGAGATTCCAGCGTCAGGACACCAATGATCTTGCCGTTGGCGGCTGGAATGGGAAAAATGCCCAGTTGACCAATCGCTGGATGGCGAAACGCCGACACTGCCTGGGGATGTTTGGAATAATCGTCAACAAATACCGGCTTGCTGGTTTCTACGACTTGCCACAGTAACCCTTGACCATAGGGAATCCCTCGATCGAGAACGGCTTGCATATCGGCAACTACGGCTTCACCGTGGGTAGCGATGAATCGACCGGAAATTTGATTGGTGAGAACATCGGCATGGGCATCAATTCCTTGACCCGTAATCACCTTGACATCGCCGAAGGCTGCACCCATTGTCTCCACCAGATAGGAGAGTGCAAATTGCCCAATTGTCTGCAAGTCGCTTTCTGGCTGCAACCGTTCCATCAAACCCACCAAAAAGGTCAGCCGCCTCACCTCAGCGTTCAAAGTTACCTGGTGGTGTTGATCCCCGGTGACATCGCGGAAGGTAAACAGGCGTCCCCCATCATTGGTCAGTGTGCTATCTACCTCTAGGCAGATGCCGTTGGATTGCTGTATGGAAAAGGAAATGCACTCTGGTTCGGTTTTGCTGAGGGCTGAAGCGATTTGTTCGCTCTGTTGCTTCGACCAGTAGCCCCGTGCTACCACTTCAGTCAAGACTTCGCTACAATGCGGCTGTATACTTAGCCATTCCGAGGAAAGTCCCCAAAGAAGGGTTAACTTTCGATTAAATAAGACTAAGTGATGAGAGTGGTCAAATAAAGCGATCGCGTTGTCTGCTTGATTCAAAATGAGTTCTTGTTCCTCCTTTAACTGCTGCCAAGCAGCGATCGTCTGCTCTGGTTGCATTGTTTTGTTTGAGAAGTTAAGGGTTAAGGAGTCGGAAATCAGTCTAGCGCCGTCTGAATCACGCTCAGTTGGGCTTTCCATCGCCAAAAGTCAACCTTTCTTAATCATTCTTTATTTAACAAAATTTAACATTATCTCTCGTGAGTTGAACAACCAGATATTGTGATTCAAAACACAAGGCAATAAGATCAAAATCTCACTCCATAGATGTTACGGGTCAAACCATCCAGGGTGGTGCGATCACTTCTATCTCAAGGTAGACATGATGAAATAGAGGTCAGTTGCTCCTTAAATGGGTGAGGCGAGAGATGAGGTTTGTAGAGCAAACTTTAAATCAAGAAAGTGAGTTTGGAGTCGGTCTTCCTCCGTCTGAATTTCCGGCTTCAAAACTGAAAACTCAAACGATGCTAAATACTCAAAACTCCATGTCACTGGCCCAAGAACTGGCACACAATTGGCGAGAGCAGATTGTAGCCGACTATCCTGACTCTAGCGCAGCAACGCGAGAAAGTATTACCCGCTGGCTGGTTGGAGAAGATTTAGAGCGATTTGAAACACTGAACCCAAGCCAGATGACAATTGCTCGGCAAGCAATGGAATATCGCTACCGGATTTTACGGCAGCGCTACTTAGGCGTGGGGCCAGAACGTGCCTATCGTAATCTCACGACCCGGTTGGGCAGCTTAGTGTTGCTTCGCAATAAAATCCGTACCTGGGTGGCTCTCTCGCGCGATCGCCAGCGAGCAGTGGTCGATGTATTGCAAGAAGTAATTCAGGAACTATTACACAGCGATCGCTATATTCAACAGCAAATCGCTTGGATTGCCCAATGTACTCCCAGTGATACTCGCCTCCGCAATTCCCTGCTGATGACCAGTATCGAAGAGTATTGTCTCAGACCGATTCGCAACCAGCCGCTGTTAGTATATCGGTTTGTGAATTATCTGCGGCGTTCCCAGCGAGGCGGCATGACTCACGTTCCTGATGGCGAACTGGTGCGGCTGGTTTCTGAAGAAGTGACGCCCGATGAAACAGACAATCCAGTCAGTTTGCTAGACTCTCAAGCAGTCACTCAGTACCAAGAAAATCAAGTCTGGGAAGAACAACAAGCTTTACGTACCACTGTCAAGCAGGAATTTAAAGACTATTTAGCCCAAAACGTGAGTGAATCTGCTGCCGAGTGGCTGACACTGTATCTGCAAGGCAAGTCCCAAGAAGCGATCGCTAGCGCCTTGAACTTGCAGATTAAAGAAGTCTACCGGCTGCGCGAAAAAGTCAGCTACCATGCGATTCGCGTCTTTGCCGTCAAAAGCCAGCCAGAATTAGTTGCCAGTTGGCTAGAAGCGTCATTGCAGGAACACAACCTGGGTTTGACTCTGACTGAGTGGGAGCAATTCTACGCCACCCTCACACCCGTGCATCGCCAGTTGATTGACAGTTTGAAAGCAGGCAAAACCCTAGACGCGATCGCTGCTGAGTTGAACCTGAAAAATCATCAGGTCATGGGCGAATGGAGCAAACTTTATCTAGCCGCTCAAGCCTTACGGAGCGATTCCTAACCTGTTTTCAAAAACCAGCAATATTTTCTTCCCACAGGGTAACATAACTATAACTATATGAATAAAATTGATTGATTCAAAACGATCCGCTAGATAATAGCGGCAACTGGTTCGCAGGGGCATCTAAAACATTCACTACTCAAGTTCTGTGACTCGCCATGTCCGCACTCGGAAGTAACCAAGCTGCGGCTGGTGATTACTACTGGTGCCGATCCCCTCCCCACTCTTTTTCTGGGTGGCTCTGATAGATGCAAATCAAATGTTTAGATTGATTGACAAGCTCCTGCCCTTTGAAGCCTGTCTGTACTATCAAATCTTGCCCATCACCTTAGAAGGCACCTGCCTGAAACTGGGCATGGTAAATCCAACAGACACCGCCTCGTTGGATTATGTCCATCGCATCCTGGCTTACCAAAATTACTCGTTAGAAACCCAGCCGATAGCCGCTGACGCTTTCCAGGCAATCCTCAGCGCGTACTTGAAACACAACACAGGCATGAAACAACAAGCGCCTACGCCTGCCACTGGAGACTCAGACACTCAGCCAGATCAAGAAAAAGCCAGCAAAAATTCCGATCGGATAGAACGGCAAACTCTACCCACTTTGATTGTCGATAGTCCGGAGGAGTTGGCCGAAGAGGCAGCGCGCCCCAACGCTCAAGTGCAGCAAAAGCCCGCGCCAGAAACACCCTTGAGAAAATCGCCACAGGTGAAGCGCAACACCACAGTCCCACCTGCTGGCAATCCGTCGCTGCAATGGCAAGAGCGATCGCAGCATCACATCTCTGGTTTCACCGCTAATCTAGCAGCCCTACCGTCCCAGCAGATGTTAAAAGAATTGTTAAAGCGGGTGCTGAATGGAACCCTCGATCGGCTGGATTGCGAACGACAGCTGTATGAAGGAAACATTCTCTGTAGCCGAAACAATGTCTTGCAGTTTGCGCTCCCAGGATTGACGCTACCCGTACTCCAAGGAGTCATCGACGAGCTAAAGCGAATCGGAAATCTGCAATTAATGCCAGTCGAACAAACCAAAGTGGTGGAGATTGAGCGATGCTATCAGCACAATCATCTGTTGCTGCGTTTGCAAATCATACCCGGTGAGTACGGAGATGAGGCAGTCATGCAAGTGTTTCGCGGTGAAGCTTTGAGAGCTTATCAGCAGCAGCAGCTAGAAAATCTCTGGGGGGAAGCTTTAAATATTGCCCAAAAACTCCAGCGCAAGATGAATCAGATATGCAATGCCTGCGCCTCAGACTCGGTTCTAGGCACTTCATCCCATCCCACCTCGAACGCCGCTCAGTTAGAAGCCCTACCAGCCCTCCATCACTTGCTGGAGAGCGTCGAGCAACAACTAGAAGGACTCAAACAAATGCAGAGCGATCGCGCCAACCCTGATGCCAAGTCAAAGGACAATATGGCTCATCTGTGATGTAAGGTGCAGCCATTGCCGTAGCCTGCATGAACGAATTCGTACCCGTTGCGGTAGGGTAGGATAAATCATGAAGGATGAATCGACAAATATCCCACTTAGCTAATTGTATTTTCCAGACTTGCTTGTTCAAACTTTAAACTTGATAATTCATACTTTATACTTCCTTTCATGCAGACCAAAGCTTTTTCTGAGCTGTTCCCCCTCTTTAACACTGCCGCTCCAGAGACATTAGAATGGCTTTTGTCTGTCGCAGTCGAACACGAGTACCCATCAGACAGAGCGGTTTTGATGGAAGACGCTTGGGGTAACGCAGTTTATTTTGTCGTGTCGGGTTGGGTAAAAGTCCGACGCCTCTCTGGGGAGGATGTCGTCACCCTGGCAATCTTGGGCAAAGGTGATTTTTTTGGGGAAATGGCAATTCTCGATGAATCTCCCCGCTCAACCGATGTGATTGCTCTCTCACCTGTAGAATTGCTCAGCGTCTCTGCCCAACGCTTCATTCAAACCCTCTTCAAAGATCCGCAGTTACACCACCGGATGTTGCAACTGATGGTGAAGCGTCTGCGCCAAACGAACCTTCGCTTTCAAATGCGTCATCAACCTCCAGCCGTAAAATTAGCGAACACGCTGGTTGCTTTGGGAGAAAACTACGGTGAAGCCACTGAAAGAGGAATGGAAATCTATAATATTCCTTCTAAAGATTTGGCTAATGTCACAGATATCGGCGTCGAGGACACTAGCAAAATTATCGAGAAACTGGAAAGTAAAGGCTGGATTAAAATCGATCCGGCGCAAGAGACGCTCCATCTTCTCAACCTCAAGCAGCTAACGCATCTAGCCGGAAGACTTTAGGTAATTGGTAATTGGGAAGGTAAGTTCATGAACTTGTTGTAGTCGAGCTTGTAGGTTGGGTTGAGGTACGAAACCCAACACAACATAGCAATTGTTGGGTTTCTACAATTATTGTTAACATCAGGACTCAGCATCAGGACTTACGCAACATCACCACATTTGGGGGCAACCACAGGGGGATTGAACCGACAAGAACGCTATATGTATAAGCTTTGCGTAAGTCCTGAGCATGACAAAAATAAAAAGCAGTCGAGCTTGTAGGTTGGGTAGAGCGTCAGCGAAACCCAACAAAACATAGCAATTGTTGGGTTTCGTACCTCAACCCAACCTACAATTATTGTTAACTTACAGCGTTTTCTTTCTGGATGAGGTACAGTCAAGCTTCCAAAATCAAAGGTTTTAGGCGATCCTCGTACCTCACTAGCTTCAAAAGTGCTGTAGCTAGTAGGTTGGGTAGAGCGTCAGCGAAACCCAACAAAACATAGCAATTGTTGGGTTTCGTACCTCAACCCAACCTACAATTATTGTTAACGTCAGGATTCAGCATGAAAAAAATAAAAAGCAGTCGAGCTAGTAGGTTGGGTAGAGCGTCAGCGAAACCCAACAAAACATAGCAATTGTTGGGTTTCGTACCTCAACCCAACCTACAATTATTGTTAACACAAGACTCAGCATGAAAAAAATAATAAGCAGTCGAGCTTGTAGGTTGGGTAGAGCGTCAGCGAAACCCAACAAAACATAGCAATTGTTGGGTTTCGTACCTCAACCCAACCTACAATTATTGTTAACACAAGACTCAGCACGAGCCAAATAATAAGTTTTACCTATCACCCTAAAGCCAAGAAAGCCTAAAAGAATTGCTAGAGTTACATTAGTTAATATATATGACTTATAAAAGTTAAAAATGACAGAAGCAACAGCTGTTCGCCATAATCGCTTATCCAACACCGCACCAAAAATTCATTACCAGGTGGCGATACGGGAGCCGGAATCGCATCTATTTGACGTGACTTTGACCGTACAAAACTGGCAGTTACCGATTCTCGATTTAAAATTACCCGTGTGGACTCCTGGTTCCTACCTGGTGCGCGAGTATTCCAAACATTTGCAAGACTTTTCGGCTGATTCTAGCGAACAACAACCTTTGGTGTGGCGTAAGCTTAGCAAAAATCACTGGCAAGTAGATACAAACGGTGTGTCGGAAGTAACGGTGCGTTACCGAATGTTTGCCAATGAACTAACGGTGCGAACCAATCATTTGGATGCTACTCACGGGTATTTTAACAGCGCTGCTCTGTTATTTTATATACCAGAATTTGAAAAACAATCCATTTTGGTGACGATTGTGCCGCCTCAGCGCGAATGGCGCGTCACCACCCCATTACCAGCGGCGGATGGGCAAGCGAACACCTTCCAATCGCCAGATTTTGACACGCTGGTGGATAGTCCCTTCGAGATTGGCTGCCACCAATTGTATCATTTTGAAGTTTTGGGTAAAGCTCATGAGTTAGCCATCTGGGGACAGGGTAACGTTGAACCAGAGCGGATTATTGAGGACACGCAGAAAATCATTGAGGTGGAATCTCAGATGTTTGGGGGTTTACCTTATGACCGATATGTGTTTCTGCTGCATTTAGCTTCTACGGGTGCTGGAGGTTTGGAACACAAGAATGCTTGCACGTTGAATTACAACCGCTTTGGTTTCCGCGATCGCGAGAAGTACAATCGGTTTATGCAGCTGGTCGCCCACGAGTTCTTTCACCTGTGGAATGTGAAGCGCATCCGTCCTAAAGGATTGGAAGTGTTTGATTATACTGGGGAAAACTATACGCCGTCTCTGTGGTTTAGTGAGGGGACGACCAGTTATTACGACTTGGTGATTCCGTTTCGGGCGGGAATCTACGATGCCAAGTCTTTCTTGAAGGAGTTAGGCAAGGAAATTTCGCGGTTACAAACGACACCAGGACGGCTGGTGCAATCTGCGAGTGAATCGAGTTTTGATGCCTGGATTAAGCTATATCGTCCGGATGCCAATAGTGGAAATTCCCAGATTTCCTACTATCTGAAAGGGGCAATGGTATCATTGTTGCTAGATTTGCTGATTCGAGGGCGTCATGGCAATCAGCGATCGCTCGATGATGTGATGCGGCAAATGTGGCAGCAGTTTGGACAGGAAACAGGCTTCACTCCAGAACAATTGCAGCAAGTCATAGAATCAGTCGCTGACATGGATTTGAGCGACTTCTTTAAGCGCTACATTGACGGAACCGAAGAGTTACCCTTTGATGAGTATCTGAAACCTTTTGGCTTGCGGTTGGTGGTTGAGGAAGAGGAACCCGTTCCTTATTTGGGTGTGACGGCGAAGACGGAGAATGGGCGCGAGACGATCAAATTTGTCCAAGCGGGTTCTCCAGCGCAGTTAGCAGGGATTGATGCGGGAGATGAGTTGCTAGCAATTGACGGCTTTCGAGTCACGGCGCTTTCTTTGAGCGATCGCTTGAAAGACTACCAACCGGGTAATCCGATTCAGGTGACGGTTTTCCATCAAGATGAACTCCGGATGCCACACGTAACCTTAGCAGATCCGCGCCCCAGTGCCTACAAAATTGTGCCGGTAGAGTCTCCTGACGATGCCCAAAAACAAAACTTTGTCAAGTGGCTGGGATCGGGATTCTAAGAGGGCGAACTGACAAGGTAGGCGCAAGGCGATCGCGTTTTCACATTCAGCTTCGGGAGAAGGCGAACCGAGAAGATCGGCGCAACGCGATCGCTTTTTCTTGTCCTAGAGGGCGATTTTTTCAGTCAATTCATCTGAATAAATCTGTCGAGTGCGCGGAGGGGTAGGTGTTGGGATTTCCTTTAGCTAAAAAATGGCTGAATTTCACTCAGCATAAGGATTTGACGGCTTAGGAGATGATTGCTCGATTCGCGCAACTGCTTTTTTTGCTTTCATAACAGGCTTTTCAGCCGAAGCGGCTATATGAGACTCTTGCCTAATCCACCCTTCAATGCTAATATTTTTTTAGATTCGCGCAATAGCACCTTGAAAACTAAATACCGTAAGCGTTTCCAGCCAGCGCCGTTGAAATTCCCACAAATCCCTATTAGGGATTGAAACTTCGACATGGCTGTATTCAGTAGCGCCTTTGTAATAAGCGCGTTGAAATTCCCACAAATCCCTATTAGGGATTGAAACTCTTTTCTAGGGGTATCATCTTTATCGTTTCCGTTGAAATTCCCACAAATCCCTATTAGGGATTGAAACTTTATTTTGGGAAGAAATGCTTGCTCAGCTAAAAGTTGAAATTCCCACAAATCCCTATTAGGGATTGAAACTCCATCAGGTAGATAAGCGGCATTCTCGCATATAGCGTTGAAATTCCCACAAATCCCTATTAGGGATTGAAACCAGGCAGGGAAGCTCACCTTTCATTTCTTCCCACATGTTGAAATTCCCACAAATCCCTATTAGGGATTGAAACTAATTGTTGCTCTAGCGTTTGAATCGAGAATCTTCCGTTGAAATTCCCACAAATCCCTATTAGGGATTGAAACAAACTGATGCGGATCGTATCTTTCGCAATCTTTCCCGTTGAAATTCCCACAAATCCCTATTAGGGATTGAAACCGACTGCACCCGGCGCTCAGCTAAACATTGCGTAGTTGAAATTCCCACAAATCCCTATTAGGGATTGAAACTAAATTTATCGATCTGTCCATCACCCGAAAAGGGGGTTGAAATTCCCACAAATCCCTATTAGGGATTGAAACAGGCCTTGCAACTCCGAGGGGGAATCTGGGAGGAGTTGAAATTCCCACAAATCCCTATTAGGGATTGAAACGGAAACAAAGACGTGGTAGAGGAACTTAGAAAACTGAAGTTGAAATTCCCACAAATCCCTATTAGGGATTGAAACGAAATATGTCGCCATTATGCAGGAAAGACTGATAGTTGAAATTCCCACAAATCCCTATTAGGGATTGAAACTGGGATTAGAACTTTCCCACATAATTTCATGGCAGCAGTTGAAATTCCCACAAATCCCTATTAGGGATTGAAACCAACTCGTAAATTTAAGAGATGTATCATTCCTAAGTTGAAATTCCCACAAATCCCTATTAGGGATTGAAACCAAAATGTTCATGCCCCGCATTGATTACAATAAGTTGAAATTCCCACAAATCCCTATTAGGGATTGAAACATTGAAAATTTGACCTGATTGGCTATAATCACTGGTTGAAATTCCCACAAATCCCTATTAGGGATTGAAACTTCAATGGCGTTGTTGTTACTAAGTGGGCGTGGAAGTTGAAATTCCCACAAATCCCTATTAGGGATTGAAACCAAGCCCATGACACCAGGGCTAACTTCAATAGTTGAAATTCCCACAAATCCCTATTAGGGATTGAAACCAAGACGCCACGGATATTCGCCTGTTTGTGGGGGGCGAGTTGAAATTCCCACAAATCCCTATTAGGGATTGAAACATTGCCTCGCCTTTGCCTGCAACAACGGTCGTCGTGTTGAAATTCCCACAAATCCCTATTAGGGATTGAAACGTAAGGCCTGGCTAGCCCAATAGTTGACCCATGCTTGGTTGAAATTCCCACAAATCCCTATTAGGGATTGAAACAAAGGATTGGCTAACCTGATCGCTCGGATGCAGCAGATTCAAGTTGAAATTCCCACAAATCCCTATTAGGGATTGAAACGCAGCGTATCCGTAGCACCCATCCCGGTAAGGTTGAAATTCCCACAAATCCCTATTAGGGATTGAAACTCAATAGCCCTTTCTATTACCAGTTGGCCTTGGGTTGAAATTCCCACAAATCCCTATTAGGGATTGAAACGTTGATATCGCCGATATTGTAAAAGTTGAACCCAGCGTTGAAATTCCCACAAATCCCTATTAGGGATTGAAACTCAGAACTCCGTCCTTTCCTTGCAGCAAACAATCGGGTTGAAATTCCCACAAATCCCTATTAGGGATTGAAACAAGTTGCCACCGGTCTTTGGCTCTGCCTTCCGCCCGTTGAAATTCCCACAAATCCCTATTAGGGATTGAAACTTCACATCTGCTAGATCGAATGTGAAAACTGCCGAGTTGAAATTCCCACAAATCCCTATTAGGGATTGAAACACTCCGAGATTTAACAACCTTTATTTGCAGCGTGTTGAAATTCCCACAAATCCCTATTAGGGATTGAAACCTGAACTTTATACCTAGACCTTTGGTATAAAAGTTGAAATTCCCACAAATCCCTATTAGGGATTGAAACCAACGCAAAACCTGGGTTAGAGATGCAGTGATCTGTAGGTTGAAATTCCCACAAATCCCTATTAGGGATTGAAACACCTTATACGCGCCGTACTCAGGAATCATCGAGAGTTGAAATTCCCACAAATCCCTATTAGGGATTGAAACAAATGGTTGTGATAAGCCTCAGCACAAGCCTTGGCTGTTGAAATTCCCACAAATCCCTATTAGGGATTGAAACACCTTAATCACCCCCTCATTTACTAAAAGGAGTATGTTGAAATTCCCACAAATCCCTATTAGGGATTGAAACGACACCTTGCAGCGGTGGATACAGCGCTGGAAGGGTTGAAATTCCCACAAATCCCTATTAGGGATTGAAACGCGACCATTCTTCAGAATGATCCTCAGCAAAATCCAAGGTTGAAATTCCCACAAATCCCTATTAGGGATTGAAACAAGTATGCTGAACACCCTTTATGGGGGTTTACGACGCAACGTTGAAATTCCCACAAATCCCTATTAGGGATTGAAACTCCAGAGGCAGTAAGGAATGTAGACGCTAGAAAGGTTGAAATTCCCACAAATCCCTATTAGGGATTGAAACCTCAGGAAATACGTGCTGGAATACCTCCAGGGTCGCGTTGAAATTCCCACAAATCCCTATTAGGGATTGAAACAATTACTTTAGGAGGAATGCCACGCGATTCAAATCCAGTTGAAATTCCCACAAATCCCTATTAGGGATTGAAACGGCACTTGAGCTGTGCGGAATTCCGCACAACTTAGGGGTTGAAATTCCCACAAATCCCTATTAGGGATTGAAACCAAAAATTTTGCATCGGTGGGGATGGGTGCGGATAGTTGAAATTCCCACAAATCCCTATTAGGGATTGAAACGCATGACAGAAGAAGTTATCGGACAACCATCCGGTTGAAATTCCCACAAATCCCTATTAGGGATTGAAACTTGGTGCGAATGCGGCGCTCCCAATTGAATTTGGCGTTGAAATTCCCACAAATCCCTATTAGGGATTGAAACGCAGCGAGCCGCACTGGCGAACGCTCAGGCAGAGCGGTTGAAATTCCCACAAATCCCTATTAGGGATTGAAACAACTGAATCATTCCAAGGATTCCATGCTGCATTACGTGTTGAAATTCCCACAAATCCCTATTAGGGATTGAAACGAGTCAAGCTGCTTTACTGAGATCACCACCCCGGAGTTGAAATTCCCACAAATCCCTATTAGGGATTGAAACTACTCATAGGCCTGATTTCTATGTGAATTTTCTGGAGTTGAAATTCCCACAAATCCCTATTAGGGATTGAAACGTTGAGGCCACTGTTGATCGTAGCCCGATAAAGGTTGAAATTCCCACAAATCCCTATTAGGGATTGAAACATAATAGTGAGCCATTGACCGGCGGTACTGACCTAGAGTTGAAATTCCCACAAATCCCTATTAGGGATTGAAACTACAGCTACGTCACCATGAGTCCCGACACCGCTAAGTTGAAATTCCCACAAATCCCTATTAGGGATTGAAACTTCTAGGGACGCCTTGGGACATCTATGGTTACCGTTGAAATTCCCACAAATCCCTATTAGGGATTGAAACCCAATCAGGTCGCCTCCGTAAGTGTATCTTTTGAAGTTGAAATTCCCACAAATCCCTATTAGGGATTGAAACATTATGCACCCATTTTTAAGCTTCGGAATCATTCGTTGAAATTCCCACAAATCCCTATTAGGGATTGAAACATCTATCCAGCGATATCTTCTGATATCGACATCGTAGTGTTGAAATTCCCACAAATCCCTATTAGGGATTGAAACACGGCTTTGTTGGCAGAGGTACTGCGACGACCATGTTGAAATTCCCACAAATCCCTATTAGGGATTGAAACACCTCATCTGCTCTTTCGATCCTTCGATATTCGGGTTGAAATTCCCACAAATCCCTATTAGGGATTGAAACATGTTGTGGGGATGGGGGGATGGGGGAGAGCAAGCAGAATGTTGAAATTCCCACAAATCCCTATTAGGGATTGAAACTCGTTGTAAACAATGATGAGGTAAGCGCAATGAATAGTTGAAATTCCCACAAATCCCTATTAGGGATTGAAACCAGTCTTAAACCTTAGCGTCAGGGTACCAGAAGAAGTTGAAATTCCCACAAATCCCTATTAGGGATTGAAACACTATGTTGTCTAGCGAACTAGACAACGCGGCGCTGCAGTGTTGAAATTCCCACAAATCCCTATTAGGGATTGAAACGCCGCTACGAGCAAAGTCCATGCCGTAGTAGCTGTTGTTGAAATTCCCACAAATCCCTATTAGGGATTGAAACGCAGAAAACTCAACTTTTGCCCCAACTGGCAATTCGGTTGAAATTCCCACAAATCCCTATTAGGGATTGAAACCTCGAAATTCCCGCAGGCTATCTCCCCACGCTAGAGCGTTGAAATTCCCACAAATCCCTATTAGGGATTGAAACATGCAAAAAGCGGTGAGCGATCGCGAATCCCTGCGTTGAAATTCCCACAAATCCCTATTAGGGATTGAAACTAATAGAAGTAGAAGTAGAACAACAAACGGGTCTTCGCGTTGAAATTCCCACAAATCCCTATTAGGGATTGAAACCACTTCACGGTGCCCAATCCCGCGTTGGGAACTGCCTCGTTGAAATTCCCACAAATCCCTATTAGGGATTGAAACGTCTTCAAAGCATAAAACGACCTTTTCCCAAATGCGTTGAAATTCCCACAAATCCCTATTAGGGATTGAAACCGAGCGGTAAAGAACCTTGGGAAACTCCAAGAAGAAAGTTGAAATTCCCACAAATCCCTATTAGGGATTGAAACTTAAAGAAGGGTAGGATTGATTCACTGGTGCTTCGTTGAAATTCCCACAAATCCCTATTAGGGATTGAAACGAGGACGGCAGCTACTGCCATTGCGGCGGATGCCGTTGAAATTCCCACAAATCCCTATTAGGGATTGAAACTAATAGTAGAAGTAGAACAACAAACGGGTCTTCGCCGCACGGAAGGTTGAAATTCCCACAAATCCCTATTAGGGATTGAAACGTATCAGTAGCTAATTCTCTGGGCGTCCTGACTCGGTTGAAATTCCCACAAATCCCTATTAGGGATTGAAACATGAAGCTGGCAGAGATTGAAGAACTTTCAAAAACGTTGAAATTCCCACAAATCCCTATTAGGGATTGAAACAAAAGTCCAAGTCGATACGTCTGACGCCCAAAAAGTTGAAATTCCCACAAATCCCTATTAGGGATTGAAACGCAAGTATTGGGCGTGGGCGCGGAAATTAAAAAATCGTTGAAATTCCCACAAATCCCTATTAGGGATTGAAACAGGTAGTCGGCGTAAAGTTCAGCTTCTGTTTCTCGTTGAAATTCCCACAAATCCCTATTAGGGATTGAAACGGATCGCCTTGGCGATGGAGAAGCCGAAAAGAAAAGTTGAAATTCCCACAAATCCCTATTAGGGATTGAAACTTCTCAAATGTCGCTTGTTTAACCAATTGTTATCAGGTTGAAATTCCCACAAATCCCTATTAGGGATTGAAACTTTGACCAGCGCAAGGCTTATTTCGACTTGTTCGGTTGAAATTCCCACAAATCCCTATTAGGGATTGAAACGAGGAGCGGCGATGTAACATCCGGCAGCGGAGCTGTTGAAATTCCCACAAATCCCTATTAGGGATTGAAACTCCCCACGCTAGAGCCGTGCCTGCGGCGTACCGAAGGTTGAAATTCCCACAAATCCCTATTAGGGATTGAAACCTGGGATTGGACGCTGAAAAAACAGGTGGGGCGCGTTGAAATTCC
Source organism: Coleofasciculus sp. H7-2 (assembly GCF_042747725.1). Classification (NCBI taxonomy): domain Bacteria; kingdom Bacillati; phylum Cyanobacteriota; class Cyanophyceae; order Coleofasciculales; family Coleofasciculaceae; genus Coleofasciculus; species Coleofasciculus sp. H7-2. Next base: position 31,516 of record NZ_JBHZGO010000009.1, on the reverse strand, counting down.
CACAAATCCCTATTAGGGATTGAAACAAAAAGCTCAAAAGAGCATTGGAGTCGGAAGTAGAAGTTGAAATTCCCACAAATCCCTATTAGGGATTGAAACATTGATAAGGCGGTGAAAAAAGAGGGATTGAGCGGTTGAAATTCCCACAAATCCCTATTAGGGATTGAAACCTTGCATCGCTTTTCTCAAGGTTTCTGGCACGTCCACGTTGAAATTCCCACAAATCCCTATTAGGGATTGAAACACTCGCTCAGAGCATAGTTCCAAATTCATCCTCTGGTTGAAATTCCCACAAATCCCTATTAGGGATTGAAACGCGCCAAACTACATCCTAGATCCAGAGTTTCAAGTTGAAATTCCCACAAATCCCTATTAGGGATTGAAACTATTTCAAGCAATTTGTGATGGGCCGCATAATGGAGTTGAAATTCCCACAAATCCCTATTAGGGATTGAAACGCAAGTATTGGGCGCGGAAATTAAAAAGTCTATGAGTTGAAGTTGAAATTCCCACAAATCCCTATTAGGGATTGAAACATCTTCGCACCGAAACATTTCCCAAGTGGGCAAGAAGTTGAAATTCCCACAAATCCCTATTAGGGATTGAAACGCTAGCCGGTGCCGTATTTGGCAATGCTAAAGAATAGCGTTGAAATTCCCACAAATCCCTATTAGGGATTGAAACGCGGCGTATCGGCGTATCTTGGGCAGAGGCAAGCGATCGCGCGTTGAAATTCCCACAAATCCCTATTAGGGATTGAAACGTGACGCGCCCACCAGCTTCGCGACAATCCCGCCAGCGTTACAAGTTGAAATTCCCACAAATCCCTATTAGGGATTGAAACCAAATTCCGTGACCTTTATACTTCAAGCCGCGATCGAGCTGTTGAAATTCCCACAAATCCCTATTAGGGATTGAAACGCTGCTGAAGTATCAGGATGTAAGCAGTGGCTGGAGTTGAAATTCCCACAAATCCCTATTAGGGATTGAAACCTAGGGATGCCACAACATCCGCCCAAGCTTCATCGTTGAAATTCCCACAAATCCCTATTAGGGATTGAAACTTGACCGCTGCGCTGGGTGTTGTACCCGCTGGCGAGTTGAAATTCCCACAAATCCCTATTAGGGATTGAAACAGATTCCCGCATTATATGATGGGAACTCTGACGAGTTGAAATTCCCACAAATCCCTATTAGGGATTGAAACCCACTGCCACCAACGAAAACTAGAGCCTGTGGCTGTTGAAATTCCCACAAATCCCTATTAGGGATTGAAACGTAGAAGAAGTCTGGCACCAGGCAGCGACATCTGCTGTTGAAATTCCCACAAATCCCTATTAGGGATTGAAACCGCTTCATCGGCGCGTGCCTTCTCTGGTTCGGGTTCGGGTTGAAATTCCCACAAATCCCTATTAGGGATTGAAACGCTTCTTCTTTTGTGGGTGCCCCTGCTCCTGCTCCTGGTTGAAATTCCCACAAATCCCTATTAGGGATTGAAACCACCAGCAACGATCTATTAGCGCTCAGACGGCGAGTTGAAATTCCCACAAATCCCTATTAGGGATTGAAACGCACCTAGGATAAGGACATGAGGGAAGCGATCGGGGGTTGAAATTCCCACAAATCCCTATTAGGGATTGAAACGAATAGCTTGATGAATAGCTTGATGAAAAAAGCCCCGTTGAAATTCCCACAAATCCCTATTAGGGATTGAAACCGACAAATTTGATATTCGGGAAGACGATGAACCAAGTTGAAATTCCCACAAATCCCTATTAGGGATTGAAACTCCACAATTGGCTCCTGATTCCCAGTTTCAGGATCGTTGAAATTCCCACAAATCCCTATTAGGGATTGAAACACTAGGGAAAGAAATCCCCAAATTATCTCTGGCAGGTTGAAATTCCCACAAATCCCTATTAGGGATTGAAACTTTGCGACAGTTGGGGCGGACGGGAGTATTCAGTCTGCAACCGTTGAAATTCCCACAAATCCCTATTAGGGATTGAAACTTATTTCCAACATGGTTGCTTTTTTCGGCTTCACGTTGAAATTCCCACAAATCCCTATTAGGGATTGAAACAGAAAGGAGATACACAGGTATCCTGCGCCCTGGAAGTTGAAATTCCCACAAATCCCTATTAGGGATTGAAACCTACCTCTTACCTGACATCCACTACTCAACAACTCCGTTGAAATTCCCACAAATCCCTATTAGGGATTGAAACCACCTAAAAGGTCAATAAGAAAATCCCACATAATGGTTGAAATTCCCACAAATCCCTATTAGGGATTGAAACTACCTACTTTTGAATTAACAGACACAGAAACAGATGTTGAAATTCCCACAAATCCCTATTAGGGATTGAAACTACTTCCAGGCTGAAGATGGCACGTTGGTGGAAAGTTGAAATTCCCACAAATCCCTATTAGGGATTGAAACAACACCTGGGTTTCGGAATCGTAGCAGCCCTTACTGTTGAAATTCCCACAAATCCCTATTAGGGATTGAAACTAGCTAATTAAGATTTTCCTAGAAAATGCGCCCAAGTTGAAATTCCCACAAATCCCTATTAGGGATTGAAACGACAATTATAAAATACGCACCAAAATACAACAAATGAGTTGAAATTCCCACAAATCCCTATTAGGGATTGAAACGACTGCCTTTAAACGGCAACCCAGCTTCGGCAAAAAGTTGAAATTCCCACAAATCCCTATTAGGGATTGAAACTAAACCTGGAAGAACTTGGAGTGATGGTGCAAACCCGTTGAAATTCCCACAAATCCCTATTAGGGATTGAAACGCTTTTGCTGGAATACATTACTTCAAAGACATATCGTTGAAATTCCCACAAATCCCTATTAGGGATTGAAACTGGATCAAAAATGTCTCGGCGGGCGGGGATTGGATGTTGAAATTCCCACAAATCCCTATTAGGGATTGAAACAGGGTTGGGCGCGTTCGCTTGCGCTGTCCGGGTGGTTGAAATTCCCACAAATCCCTATTAGGGATTGAAACATCGCACCATTGGTAATCGGAGTAGGGCCAACGTTGAAATTCCCACAAATCCCTATTAGGGATTGAAACGCACAGAATTGCTCTTGTTTGAGCTGGGTTCGGCACGTTGAAATTCCCACAAATCCCTATTAGGGATTGAAACACGGACGGTGACGACGCAGGCCCAGGGGCAGAACGTTGAAATTCCCACAAATCCCTATTAGGGATTGAAACTTCACGAAATCTTCGACGGGAACCGGAGCTGCGAGTTGAAATTCCCACAAATCCCTATTAGGGATTGAAACACCGAGGCTTTTTGCGCCACGCCAGCCGTCCCCGGCTGTTGAAATTCCCACAAATCCCTATTAGGGATTGAAACGTAGATGAAGCCCATCCTGGGCATCACGGCATGGGGTTGAAATTCCCACAAATCCCTATTAGGGATTGAAACCAAATTAATTGTGCGATCCATCACCCGACGAGTTGAAATTCCCACAAATCCCTATTAGGGATTGAAACAAATCCCACCGCCTGACCGCCAAACTCCCGACGTTGAAATTCCCACAAATCCCTATTAGGGATTGAAACGCTGAGGCCACTGTTGATCGTAACGCGATAAAGGTTGAAATTCCCACAAATCCCTATTAGGGATTGAAACCAGCCGACTGCAGAGCCTTCGCCAACCTCCTGGGGTTGAAATTCCCACAAATCCCTATTAGGGATTGAAACTCTGCGGGATATGGGGGGAACCAGGGGAAAGACCGGGGGAAGGTTGAAATTCCCACAAATCCCTATTAGGGATTGAAACCACAGCAGTGGATTTCTTTAAGAATTTTTCACTGAGTTGAAATTCCCACAAATCCCTATTAGGGATTGAAACTACCTACTGGGACGTTAATTGTTTTCCGCGTTAGGGAGTCGCGTTGAAATTCCCACAAATCCCTATTAGGGATTGAAACTTCTGGTTCTACCTGGATAAGTCCAGCGGAACCATGTTGAAATTCCCACAAATCCCTATTAGGGATTGAAACCCAAACTAGGTTGACATAACTTAGCAGCCTAGTGTTGAAATTCCCACAAATCCCTATTAGGGATTGAAACGCGGCTGTAATGGCACCCGTGCAGGCCGCGGTTTCAACGTTGAAATTCCCACAAATCCCTATTAGGGATTGAAACGCTAATGTCGAGCAAATATCCTTAGAGACAGCTAAGGTTGAAATTCCCACAAATCCCTATTAGGGATTGAAACTCATTGTCAGATCGGAAGCGGTAAACACATCTGATGGGGTTGAAATTCCCACAAATCCCTATTAGGGATTGAAACGTCATCCAGCCGAGCCAAGGCTTCAAACATTGAAGTTGAAATTCCCACAAATCCCTATTAGGGATTGAAACGAAAATTCAGCCATGAACCGAGCTACACTATCTTGTTGAAATTCCCACAAATCCCTATTAGGGATTGAAACTTTCAAAAAGAAAGGCTCTAAAAGCGATAGCTGCGGATTGGTTGAAATTCCCACAAATCCCTATTAGGGATTGAAACTCCCCAGAACCAGCTAGAAAGCGATCGCCCAAAGGAGTTGAAATTCCCACAAATCCCTATTAGGGATTGAAACAGCTCTGATCGCTTCAGGCAGAGAAGAGATAGAAGTTGAAATTCCCACAAATCCCTATTAGGGATTGAAACTTTCCGAGACCTTGATCATCGGCTATCAGGCATTTCGTTGAAATTCCCACAAATCCCTATTAGGGATTGAAACCAAGGGCTTCAATCACGGGTCAATCCAGCAACTGCTGTTGAAATTCCCACAAATCCCTATTAGGGATTGAAACAGGAAGTATGCCCTCAGCAGCTAATAAATCCACGGGTTGAAATTCCCACAAATCCCTATTAGGGATTGAAACTTGGTTTCAGTAAAGCAGCTTGACTAAAACCTTTGTTGAAATTCCCACAAATCCCTATTAGGGATTGAAACCCACAGAGAAGCCGAGAAGTTTACGCAGAGCTAATAAGTTGAAATTCCCACAAATCCCTATTAGGGATTGAAACACTTAATGAAGAACAATTAAGCTCTGGAATGGCGTTGAAATTCCCACAAATCCCTATTAGGGATTGAAACCTTGCGCCAGCGCCTTCAAAAGTAGAATCGGGCGGTTGAAATTCCCACAAATCCCTATTAGGGATTGAAACATCCGAAGGTTGGTATTAGAGGGATATTTTCGCTAACGTTGAAATTCCCACAAATCCCTATTAGGGATTGAAACAAGCTGCTTGACTAGACTTTACTAGAGCTTCTATGTTGAAATTCCCACAAATCCCTATTAGGGATTGAAACCCCTCTAGTATCTGGCATCATCGTATCTCTTCTGTTGAAATTCCCACAAATCCCTATTAGGGATTGAAACCGATAGAGGTGGAAAGCCTCTTGCCAAAACAGTTGAAATTCCCACAAATCCCTATTAGGGATTGAAACTCCGTAAGCTGTTGTTCTAGCTCAAAGTAGACGTGTTGAAATTCCCACAAATCCCTATTAGGGATTGAAACTTATCCGCTTACCCCGGAAATGATGCAGAAATTGCGTTGAAATTCCCACAAATCCCTATTAGGGATTGAAACTTTTATTAAATCTTTTATAAAATTGTAATTTACTAGAGTTGAAATTCCCACAAATCCCTATTAGGGATTGAAACGAACTGAGTGCGGAGCAACTGGTACAAGTACATGTTGAAATTCCCACAAATCCCTATTAGGGATTGAAACCTCGGATCTTCCGAGTTTTCGCTGGAACATACCACGTTGAAATTCCCACAAATCCCTATTAGGGATTGAAACGATCATTAAGTACAGGATTATAATGCTGTATTCTGTTGAAATTCCCACAAATCCCTATTAGGGATTGAAACACAGCACTTGCAAACACAGATCTATATCCACTCAGTTGAAATTCCCACAAATCCCTATTAGGGATTGAAACTGCTATTAATTTCATCTATGTATTTATATCTGTTTGGTTGAAATTCCCACAAATCCCTATTAGGGATTGAAACGCTTAGGCTGAAATGATGATCCATCCTCATGGATCGTTGAAATTCCCACAAATCCCTATTAGGGATTGAAACTACAGCTAATGGCTATCAATTAGCCGATCCATTGGGTTGAAATTCCCACAAATCCCTATTAGGGATTGAAACCTTGACTATGTACATTTGCTTTTCTCTCAGCACCTGGAGAGTTGAAATTCCCACAAATCCCTATTAGGGATTGAAACGTAGTATCCAGTAAAGGAGAGCCAATCATCGATGATTGTTGAAATTCCCACAAATCCCTATTAGGGATTGAAACTGAGGGGATAGAGTGCTTCGCCAGCCATTTTGGTTGAAATTCCCACAAATCCCTATTAGGGATTGAAACTAATAACCAGCCTCTACGGCTGGAGGATACACCCGGTTGAAATTCCCACAAATCCCTATTAGGGATTGAAACTTGTAAATTAGGGTTGACACTGCTGAGCCTACCGTTGAAATTCCCACAAATCCCTATTAGGGATTGAAACGGCGCGGATGGCAGCTTGACCCTAACTAAAGAGCAGTTGAAATTCCCACAAATCCCTATTAGGGATTGAAACCATTACTCGAAGAGCTAGCAGCAGAAGCGCGCAGAGGGTTGAAATTCCCACAAATCCCTATTAGGGATTGAAACTTCTTTAATGCCGCCGCCTGTCGCTGCCCAATTGACGTTGAAATTCCCACAAATCCCTATTAGGGATTGAAACTTCATCCACGAGCGGGTCAATGGGCTTGCCCCCAAACGTTGAAATTCCCACAAATCCCTATTAGGGATTGAAACACAAATATCGTCGTGGCAGGCAAAGGCGAGGCAAGTTGAAATTCCCACAAATCCCTATTAGGGATTGAAACGGATGTAGCTTTCGTTGCTGAGCTTGGAGAGCGGGTTGAAATTCCCACAAATCCCTATTAGGGATTGAAACTCTTATTTGGTACCTCCAGCAGTCGCTAGAGATCCGTTGAAATTCCCACAAATCCCTATTAGGGATTGAAACACATCAGACCTAGCGGGGCGATCGCTAGGTCTACAAGTTGAAATTCCCACAAATCCCTATTAGGGATTGAAACTAGATAAGTGGAAGACACTATCAGACGGTGTACGTTTAGTTGAAATTCCCACAAATCCCTATTAGGGATTGAAACGAAATTCTGCTGAATCGTCAGGCAGACGAGGCGATCGCTTGTTGAAATTCCCACAAATCCCTATTAGGGATTGAAACAATGCCACTGTACTTAGTCTCCTTTTATACACTTGTTGAAATTCCCACAAATCCCTATTAGGGATTGAAACTGCGATTCATGGACTTGAGGCGAGTCGGTAAAAACAGGTTGAAATTCCCACAAATCCCTATTAGGGATTGAAACCCAGAGCAGATTACGGATGTTGTCGTTGGGTGGGGTTGAAATTCCCACAAATCCCTATTAGGGATTGAAACATGGAACATCCCCAGCGCTTCACGCTCACAGGTTGAAATTCCCACAAATCCCTATTAGGGATTGAAACAGATGTTTTCTGTGTTGCCGCCAGGTGCGACGCCCAAAGGGTTGAAATTCCCACAAATCCCTATTAGGGATTGAAACCGGGTTCGCAGACGGCACCCACCATTACCCAGATAATGTTGAAATTCCCACAAATCCCTATTAGGGATTGAAACTGAAGCCTTGGCTCGCCTCCCTGATAACCGGGAATGTTGAAATTCCCACAAATCCCTATTAGGGATTGAAACTGGAACTGTTGGGGTTGCAATCGCTCTACGACGGCAGCAAGTTGAAATTCCCACAAATCCCTATTAGGGATTGAAACTATTTTGCTACATACCTACAGCATTTAATTACATGTTGAAATTCCCACAAATCCCTATTAGGGATTGAAACGGAAACCTTTAGCTAATTTCGAGGGATTAGCTACAGTTGAAATTCCCACAAATCCCTATTAGGGATTGAAACGTAGAATTTCTTTATATTCTTTAACATTCATACACAGGTTGAAATTCCCACAAATCCCTATTAGGGATTGAAACTAGAGATCTATCCCTAGCGAATTGCGATAGAAAAAATGCTAGCAAGTTGAAATTCCCACAAATCCCTATTAGGGATTGAAACATTAACCATCTGAGGTAGAGCTAAAAATTCTATATGTTGAAATTCCCACAAATCCCTATTAGGGATTGAAACTTCGCTAGAACACACCACATCGGAAAAAAACCCCACTGTGTTGAAATTCCCACAAATCCCTATTAGGGATTGAAACTTACCACATTCGGAACGATTGAAAGATATACTTTTGTTGAAATTCCCACAAATCCCTATTAGGGATTGAAACATTTGTGGTATCACAGATAACCAGATATGCTTGAGTTGAAATTCCCACAAATCCCTATTAGGGATTGAAACAAGTAGAGAATCGAATCGTGCCAGATAGAGATCCAGTTGAAATTCCCACAAATCCCTATTAGGGATTGAAACTCTCCATATAGGTTCTCCTGAGTGGCATCTGTGAGGTTGAAATTCCCACAAATCCCTATTAGGGATTGAAACATCTCTACCCCATACCCTCATGTAAAACTGTGCCATGTTGAAATTCCCACAAATCCCTATTAGGGATTGAAACAACTACTGTTAATGGCTACCCTTCTCTTAAAGAGCGGTTGAAATTCCCACAAATCCCTATTAGGGATTGAAACGTTCCTATACGAGCAGCCAGAATCTTCAGTTTCTTGTGGTTGAAATTCCCACAAATCCCTATTAGGGATTGAAACGAATTCTATTGGTGTGAGGATCTAGACCTGTAGTTTGTTGAAATTCCCACAAATCCCTATTAGGGATTGAAACTATTTCATCAAGTCATCTAAAGGAGATTGAAATGTTGAAATTCCCACAAATCCCTATTAGGGATTGAAACCAGATCATCTTTACGGAGTTCATCAGCTTTGACTAGAGTTGAAATTCCCACAAATCCCTATTAGGGATTGAAACTCGACCGTAGCTACCAACGATACCCGCTTTGGCTGGGGGTTGAAATTCCCACAAATCCCTATTAGGGATTGAAACTACAACTACGTCACCATGACCCCGGACACTGCTAAGACGTTGAAATTCCCACAAATCCCTATTAGGGATTGAAACAATTTCTTTAAGGAGTGGGTTCTCGGTGGTAGCCTTGTTGAAATTCCCACAAATCCCTATTAGGGATTGAAACATTGAGTGCCATTCCCAGGAACCGCACAGCGCCGAGTTGAAATTCCCACAAATCCCTATTAGGGATTGAAACATATTCATTCGGTGTGTTGCCGAAGTTCCATTCTTTTCGTTGAAATTCCCACAAATCCCTATTAGGGATTGAAACTTAGATTTTGCGGTAAAATCGAATTAAATCCGGAGGAGCAGGTTGAAATTCCCACAAATCCCTATTAGGGATTGAAACTATTATTCGAGCTGTTTATGTCCTTGATCCCCCCAATGAGTTGTTGAAATTCCCACAAATCCCTATTAGGGATTGAAACATTAATGTCACGATTTTAGGAGTAGGAGCAGACTGTCCAAGTTGAAATTCCCACAAATCCCTATTAGGGATTGAAACACGAAAGATAGGCATTATACAGAGATTATGGAAGAGTTGAAATTCCCACAAATCCCTATTAGGGATTGAAACACAGCATTGGCAGCTAAAGCAATTTTCACTTTACCAGTTGAAATTCCCACAAATCCCTATTAGGGATTGAAACAAGGTATACAAAATCGTGTAGGTAAGATTGAAAAGTTGAAATTCCCACAAATCCCTATTAGGGATTGAAACACGGTATTAACGCCTTGGTCTGTACTTGGCGATCAGGTTGAAATTCCCACAAATCCCTATTAGGGATTGAAACTTATGTGGATTATATGGAAGATGTGAAAAATCAAGTTGAAATTCCCACAAATCCCTATTAGGGATTGAAACCATAAATGGTGCCGGGTATTTAATCTTGGATTTTGTTGAAATTCCCACAAATCCCTATTAGGGATTGAAACACATTCTTCGAGCTGGTACTTAATTACGGAGGGGGGTTGAAATTCCCACAAATCCCTATTAGGGATTGAAACATAATCCACCCTTAAAGAACGTCTCCAGAGAGCGTTGAAATTCCCACAAATCCCTATTAGGGATTGAAACATTAATGATTTCTAAAAAGGCTGCTTTCTATGCAGTTGAAATTCCCACAAATCCCTATTAGGGATTGAAACTTTTGGCTGGAAGCAAGATGTGAAGAAGTACAAATTGTTGAAATTCCCACAAATCCCTATTAGGGATTGAAACCCTCCTCGGACGCCGTTTGCTTCTTTATCTCTATAGAGTTGAAATTCCCACAAATCCCTATTAGGGATTGAAACGACTTACCGCTGGCAGAACTTGAGGGACTCTACAGGTTGAAATTCCCACAAATCCCTATTAGGGATTGAAACAAGCTGCTTTACTGAAAATGGAACCCCCCGGGTTGAAATTCCCACAAATCCCTATTAGGGATTGAAACTTTTATATAGGAGCGTGTGGGAAAGTTGCCTAGTTGGAGTTGAAATTCCCACAAATCCCTATTAGGGATTGAAACTTCTAACAGCTATCTCCCCGGCTTGAGCATCATTGGTTGAAATTCCCACAAATCCCTATTAGGGATTGAAACGGGATGTGTATCTGAATGATTGAACTGATGGTGAGTTGAAATTCCCACAAATCCCTATTAGGGATTGAAACTAACAGAGCGGCGACCTACCCAAAATGTCCAAGCGTTGAAATTCCCACAAATCCCTATTAGGGATTGAAACCCGTACTTCCTCTTCAGATACCTCGCAGGGCACAAAGTTGAAATTCCCACAAATCCCTATTAGGGATTGAAACGCAAGAGCTTGAGATAGAAAGAAAGCTACAGCGTAGTTTCTAGTTGAAATTCCCACAAATCCCTATTAGGGATTGAAACGGTTGCTTGTGTTCAGTCGGTTGCTATTCCCGGTGGGCTGTGGGTTGAAATTCCCACAAATCCCTATTAGGGATTGAAACTGAGTTGCTGCTGGTCACTGGGGGGGGCATTTGTGTTGAAATTCCCACAAATCCCTATTAGGGATTGAAACTTCAAAGATGCGATCGCATCCAGTCGCGTTGAGTGCGGTTGAAATTCCCACAAATCCCTATTAGGGATTGAAACTGATTAATCCATCCCAGTGATAGAGTCCCCGTTGTTGTTGAAATTCCCACAAATCCCTATTAGGGATTGAAACAGATCCAAGATAAATGGGATGATTATTGAAATCTCGTTGAAATTCCCACAAATCCCTATTAGGGATTGAAACCCAGAGGGGCAATGATTATTGAGTCCCTCTTAATAGGTTGAAATTCCCACAAATCCCTATTAGGGATTGAAACCTTCCAATCTGGCCTAGCACATTTAAGAGTCCAGCGTTGAAATTCCCACAAATCCCTATTAGGGATTGAAACATTTCAGTTTAATATTCACTCCTTTCTTCTCTAAGTTGAAATTCCCACAAATCCCTATTAGGGATTGAAACAGACCATGAATCCTGAGCAACCCGACCTAGCCAGCGTTGAAATTCCCACAAATCCCTATTAGGGATTGAAACCCTTCGGCAGTTATCAAGCATCTACAAGCACTAGTTGAAATTCCCACAAATCCCTATTAGGGATTGAAACTCATGCGACTGGGTCGTACGATATGGATCAGCGCGAAGTTGAAATTCCCACAAATCCCTATTAGGGATTGAAACTTTGCCTAGCTTGCCATCTTTACCGTTAATGTAAAGTTGAAATTCCCACAAATCCCTATTAGGGATTGAAACATCCGCTACCTAAACCTGAAACTCAAAACAAAATAGCGTTGAAATTCCCACAAATCCCTATTAGGGATTGAAACTTCGACCCAGTAGCCTCAGACCGTCCGGAGATGGCGTTGAAATTCCCACAAATCCCTATTAGGGATTGAAACGTTTTCTAGGTTCTGGGGTGGTGGTTAACCCCACGTTGAAATTCCCACAAATCCCTATTAGGGATTGAAACGGTATATTTGTGCTAGTTGCTCTGCATCTAGTTGTTCCGTTGAAATTCCCACAAATCCCTATTAGGGATTGAAACATTTGGAAGAATAGCCATTATAGATGAAGATAACGTTGAAATTCCCACAAATCCCTATTAGGGATTGAAACATTGACTTAGATCCTGCCTCTGATGAGCGGGCTAAGTTGAAATTCCCACAAATCCCTATTAGGGATTGAAACGAGTCTCTAGTGCTTCCGGCTCGTGATTGAAGCACGTTGAAATTCCCACAAATCCCTATTAGGGATTGAAACAGAGATCATCTGATTAAAACCATCTAAAGCGCTTGTTGTTGAAATTCCCACAAATCCCTATTAGGGATTGAAACACTCTCATACACATCACATTGGATATCTAATCGAGTTGAAATTCCCACAAATCCCTATTAGGGATTGAAACGATAATAGGTATTCTCCCGAATAACCATTCTCTGGGTGTTGAAATTCCCACAAATCCCTATTAGGGATTGAAACGTGATTGATGAATGCGCGTTTCATGATGACTTCGCGTTGAAATTCCCACAAATCCCTATTAGGGATTGAAACAACCCATCGTTGACGGCAGCAGCTAGCGACTTGAGGTTGAAATTCCCATAAATCCCTATTAGGGATTGAAACAGAGATCATCTGATTAAAACCATCTAAAGCGCTTGTTGAAATTCCCATAAATCCCTATTAGGGATTGAAACCGAATGGGATACCTCAGACATCCGTAACGAATTAGTTGAAATTCCCATAAATCCCTATTAGGGATTGAAACTTAGCATCTCGTCACACTTTGGGGGCAATTCACCAAGTTGAAATTCCCATAAATCCCTATTAGGGATTGAAACATCATTAAATCTTTGTAGGAGAAATTCAATGCTTGAAGTTGAAATTCCCATAAATCCCTATTAGGGATTGAAACCATTTAAAGGGCGATTTCTAACAGTTAATGTAAGGTTGAAATTCCCATAAATCCCTATTAGGGATTGAAACAATCCATCATTAACCGCAGCGGCTAATGACTTGAGTTGAAATTCCCATAAATCCCTATTAGGGATTGAAACTGACCAACCTCGCTTAAAGCCGATCTCAGGGAGATGTTGAAATTCCCATAAATCCCTATTAGGGATTGAAACTCTTCATACTTAATGTCTTCTGGTGGATTTTCTGAGGTTGAAATTCCCATAAATCCCTATTAGGGATTGAAACTGTAAGTAATGCAGATATACATGATCTATATATAGTTGAAATTCCCATAAATCCCTATTAGGGATTGAAACAACATCTTCTAACATTACCGGCAACAGCGATGGCTGGTTGAAATTCCCATAAATCCCTATTAGGGATTGAAACCTAGAAAAGGACTGGCTAACGACTACGATCCTGGGGGTTGAAATTCCCATAAATCCCTATTAGGGATTGAAACAGCCTGATGACCAAGCTTTGACAGGCTAGCTATGATGTTGAAATTCCCATAAATCCCTATTAGGAATTGAAACATTCAATATGTATTTACTATTCTCGCTACAACTAGTTGAAATTCCCATAAATCCCTATTAGGGATTGAAACCACGATGAGAATATCGTGAAGAGTGTTATCCGGGGGTTGAAATTCCCATAAATCCCTATTAGGGATTGAAACCTCTGGTCTATGCCCTCCCCATTTGGCGAGGTTGGTTGAAATTCCCATAAATCCCTATTAGGGATTGAAACGGGGCAACAGACCATGAATCCTGAGCTATCCAAGCTGTTGAAATTCCCATAAATCCCTATTAGGGATTGAAACAAATCTAGTCGATCTAATAATTGATCGATTAGATATCCAGGTTGAAATTCCCATAAATCCCTATTAGGGATTGAAACGCTAGAGAAGCTGCCGAATACGCAAAGATGTTAAAGTTGAAATTCCCATAAATCCCTATTAGGGATTGAAACTGGGATAACGAATTCTATAGTCAGACATTCTCGTTGAAATTCCCATAAATCCCTATTAGGGATTGAAACATTAATGTATGTGTTTCTTACATTAGAGAAAAAGTTGAAATTCCCATAAATCCCTATTAGGGATTGAAACTTTGAAGCATTCTACAATGTAGACTCTCTTTGCGTTGAAATTCCCATAAATCCCTATTAGGGATTGAAACAAGTCATCCAGAATGGCAAGATCACTGCAGGCAACCTCACGTTGAAATTCCCATAAATCCCTATTAGGGATTGAAACTTGGACATCCACGGGCTAATATATGACATCTGGCAGGGTTGAAATTCCCATAAATCCCTATTAGGGATTGAAACGACTTACCACTGGCAAACCTTGAGGGGTTTTACAGGTTGAAATTCCCATAAATCCCTATTAGGGATTGAAACCTCAGACACCTTTCGGAGATCCTGAACGACTGCTAGTTTATCCATGTTGAAATTCCCATAAATCCCTATTAGGGATTGAAACGAATAAACGCCAGGTGACTCTGCCAGTACTTACCGAGTTGAAATTCCCATAAATCCCTATTAGGGATTGAAACCGGGTGGGGCTGTGGCTGCGGCTTCTCTGGCTGGGGGTTGAAATTCCCATAAATCCCTATTAGGGATTGAAACCTGGGTCCGGTAGCCTCCCTGTACCGTTACACGTTGGGTTGAAATTCCCATAAATCCCTATTAGGGATTGAAACACTCTGCTTGCTGCTGTTGCTGTTGTTGGGCTGATGGGTTGAAATTCCCATAAATCCCTATTAGGGATTGAAACTCCCGTGACGTACCTCTTCCTCGGAAACATCGCAAGGTACAAAAGTTGAAATTCCCATAAATCCCTATTAGGGATTGAAACAGAGAAGGACTTCTCCTGGTGAAGATAAGGATAATCACGTTGAAATTCCCATAAATCCCTATTAGGGATTGAAACTGAAAATCGTCGACCATCTGCTGACGATTGATTGAGTTGAAATTCCCATAAATCCCTATTAGGGATTGAAACCACTTTCCATACCACCGATTTCTCCCGCGTAACCAGTTGAAATTCCCATAAATCCCTATTAGGGATTGAAACTGTTCAAATACTCCACCAAGATTCGGGAGGTTTGGCGTTGAAATTCCCATAAATCCCTATTAGGGATTGAAACCATATAACCTCGATACTGAATTGGTCCAATATTGGTTGAAATTCCCATAAATCCCTATTAGGGATTGAAACACGGCTTCACCTGATTCACCGGCTAGACCGAGGGCGAGGTTGAAATTCCCATAAATCCCTATTAGGGATTGAAACACATCCAGCACCCCGGATTCATTCAAGATGGAAACGTTGAAATTCCCATAAATCCCTATTAGGGATTGAAACGGGCAAAGATCTATTCGATTACATGACCAGAGGGGTTGAAATTCCCATAAATCCCTATTAGGGATTGAAACGGTTCGGTTCGGGTTGGTTCAGGATTCATGGTCTGTTGAAATTCCCATAAATCCCTATTAGGGATTGAAACACTATAGAAATCTCAGAAATCATAAATCATGATTTGTTGAAATTCCCATAAATCCCTATTAGGGATTGAAACATGAATCCTGAGCTATCCAAACTCGTACTTCATTTGTTGAAATTCCCATAAATCCCTATTAGGGATTGAAACAAGCAGCTTTACTCAAATACCGTGTTGATGTATCCGGTTGAAATTCCCATAAATCCCTATTAGGGATTGAAACGAAGGGGCGAGAAGCGAATGACTAGCCGATTCGGTGTTGAAATTCCCATAAATCCCTATTAGGGATTGAAACATCGGCAATTAAGCACTTCATGTTGTCCTGCTGGAGTTGAAATTCCCATAAATCCCTATTAGGGATTGAAACTGTCTTCGGTGAACCATCCTTTTGGATGATGATGGTTGAAATTCCCATAAATCCCTATTAGGGATTGAAACCAGTGGGTGTTTAGAACGAACTGAAACAACGGTACAGCGTTGAAATTCCCATAAATCCCTATTAGGGATTGAAACAGCTAATTTAGTTGGCTTTTTACCGTATTTTTGATTGTTGAAATTCCCATAAATCCCTATTAGGGATTGAAACATTTAATGAATTAATTGCTTGAGGTGGATGATTCAATGGTTGAAATTCCCATAAATCCCTATTAGGGATTGAAACTTTGCCTGTCCGGTGCTTGAAAGATATCTTCGACAGTTGAAATTCCCATAAATCCCTATTAGGGATTGAAACGATTCTATTTGTATGTTGCTGTGTCATTTCATTTGGTTGAAATTCCCATAAATCCCTATTAGGGATTGAAACTAGCGTACCTCCCTCCAGATATAGGTTTCAACTATGTTGAAATTCCCATAAATCCCTATTAGGGATTGAAACAACATAACTCGCCATACCATAATTAACATCAACCTGTTGAAATTCCCATAAATCCCTATTAGGGATTGAAACACCCCGGATTGTACCAATCAATGCGTAAGACAGAAGTTGAAATTCCCATAAATCCCTATTAGGGATTGAAACTTTAATCAAGCAGCTTGACTGGAAATGCTAGAATTGTTGAAATTCCCATAAATCCCTATTAGGGATTGAAACCAAGAATTTGGCCCCCAGCTCCACAATACTCACAGGTTGAAATTCCCATAAATCCCTATTAGGGATTGAAACGGATAATTAGTGCCTTTTACTTGGATAGTACTTGGTTGAAATTCCCATAAATCCCTATTAGGGATTGAAACCAATTCGGCAACCAAACATTTCGGGCTGCAATGTTTGGTTGAAATTCCCATAAATCCCTATTAGGGATTGAAACAATACTTTCAGAATCTATACCCTTACGGATGTAGGTTGAAATTCCCATAAATCCCTATTAGGGATTGAAACGAGTAGATTAGCATCCCCAACACTATTATAATCGCCGGTTGAAATTCCCATAAATCCCTATTAGGGATTGAAACCTACAGAAGAAGAAATCTGTATCCGGGGGGTTGAGGTTGAAATTCCCATAAATCCCTATTAGGGATTGAAACCAATCCCCGATATTTTCCATCCATTTTAGAGTAGTGAGTTGAAATTCCCATAAATCCCTATTAGGGATTGAAACGCAGCTGCGGTTGCTGCGGTACCTGGCTCGGTTCCGTTGAAATTCCCATAAATCCCTATTAGGGATTGAAACCCGTTGGGCATCCTTATGCCTTTAACAAAAGTAGAGTTGAAATTCCCATAAATCCCTATTAGGGATTGAAACTATAACGGCTATGGTTCGCATTAGGGTTCCTAGTAGGTTGAAATTCCCATAAATCCCTATTAGGGATTGAAACGTGGATGCCTTTATAAAGGCTATCAAATATGAACTGTTGAAATTCCCATAAATCCCTATTAGGGATTGAAACCTTAGGCTGTTGGGCTAAACCGAAGTAACCAGCAACGGGTTGAAATTCCCATAAATCCCTATTAGGGATTGAAACTTCGAGAGCGGCAGGTATTGGTATATTCAAAATCAAGTTGAAATTCCCATAAATCCCTATTAGGGATTGAAACCTAGCAGTGCGTCTTCTGCTCTTATATTCATAATATAGTTGAAATTCCCATAAATCCCTATTAGGGATTGAAACTATCCATCTCTTTTGAAAGCATGACTGACGGCAAGTTGAAATTCCCATAAATCCCTATTAGGGATTGAAACATTTGTGGCAGTCTGTACACCTATCGCCTCTTCGGTTGAAATTCCCATAAATCCCTATTAGGGATTGAAACCCAGAAAGGGCGATCAGTCCATAGCACCTACTGGAAAGAGGTTGAAATTCCCATAAATCCCTATTAGGGATTGAAACCGCTGATTAATCGCTTTTGCCCCATCACATCAATCTCAGGGGTTGAAATTCCCATAAATCCCTATTAGGGATTGAAACTGGTGCCTTGGCATGGTCTATCAGTCCCAGCGCCGTTGAAATTCCCATAAATCCCTATTAGGGATTGAAACTTGCTTTGGATACCCGTTTGAGTAGGGCATTCAAGTTGAAATTCCCATAAATCCCTATTAGGGATTGAAACAATAAGAGAAACGATATCATTTTCAGCGTAGGTAGTTGAAATTCCCATAAATCCCTATTAGGGATTGAAACTAAAAGTGGTCTTAACCCTGGAGCCTGGGGCGAGATGTTGAAATTCCCATAAATCCCTATTAGGGATTGAAACTCTCTCCCTAAGTTTCTGAATGATTTCTAAATTTGGTTGAAATTCCCATAAATCCCTATTAGGGATTGAAACAAAGATTTGCCAAACCTCCCGAACCTTGGTGGAGGTTGAAATTCCCATAAATCCCTATTAGGGATTGAAACTCGGCAAAACATTATCCGGGTTGATGGTGGTATCATCGTTGAAATTCCCATAAATCCCTATTAGGGATTGAAACCGAGGCTGAGTACACTATGATGGCGTGGTATCTGTTGAAATTCCCATAAATCCCTATTAGGGATTGAAACGGAGAATACAGCAAACTACCAGTCTTAAAGACTAGCGTTGAAATTCCCATAAATCCCTATTAGGGATTGAAACGCGATGTCTGGTAACAGTGCCGGTAGTGGCGGAACGGTGGGTTGAAATTCCCATAAATCCCTATTAGGGATTGAAACAACAACTGGCTTAGTCTGACTTCTATCTGTAAGTGTTGAAATTCCCATAAATCCCTATTAGGGATTGAAACTCGACCGACGCCAGGGGCTTCCAAAGTGGGCTGAGCTGATGTTGAAATTCCCATAAATCCCTATTAGGGATTGAAACCGCTGCGTTCATCGTGGATTAGCTCCATAGTTTGTTGAAATTCCCATAAATCCCTATTAGGGATTGAAACAAGTAATAATTTCCCCAACTTCTAGATAAGAAAGTTGAAATTCCCATAAATCCCTATTAGGGATTGAAACAGACACGGTTACGAAAAAAGTCGATTCGATGACCGTTGAAATTCCCATAAATCCCTATTAGGGATTGAAACCATTGAAGACGAACGGTAAATTCAAAAAGCGCGTTGAAATTCCCATAAATCCCTATTAGGGATTGAAACAAATTGCTAATTAATCCGGGGTGTGATAAGCTGGATGTTGAAATTCCCATAAATCCCTATTAGGGATTGAAACGGGCATTGCTAGAATTGATGTGCATAATGAGTTGGGTTGAAATTCCCATAAATCCCTATTAGGGATTGAAACGCGTCGGCTATCCAGGTTTCTAGCGGCACATATAGCGTTGAAATTCCCATAAATCCCTATTAGGGATTGAAACCCCAGCGACCCGTAGGAGCTATTAATCATTATTTTGTTGAAATTCCCATAAATCCCTATTAGGGATTGAAACCTATCCAAGTACTATCCAAGTAGTATCCAAGTAGGTTGAAATTCCCATAAATCCCTATTAGGGATTGAAACAAGCCCGAAGAATATCAGGTATATCGGGACTGCATGTTGAAATTCCCATAAATCCCTATTAGGGATTGAAACTCAAATCCAACTTCTTCGTCTTTATCCGCGGGGGGTTGAAATTCCCATAAATCCCTATTAGGGATTGAAACATATTGAGAATAAGAAAGAAAGAAACAACCACAAGTTGAAATTCCCATAAATCCCTATTAGGGATTGAAACAAAAGAAATCACACCGACCAACAAAATGACCAAGTTGAAATTCCCATAAATCCCTATTAGGGATTGAAACTCGGAACGAGATGATAACGTTGCCCCCTACTACATGTTGAAATTCCCATAAATCCCTATTAGGGATTGAAACAGCTTACCGGCAACCTGAACGAAACTGACGCGAACGCCCAAAGTTGAAATTCCCATAAATCCCTATTAGGGATTGAAACAGTCCACAATGATTACTTCCGATACCACTATCTAAAGTTGAAATTCCCATAAATCCCTATTAGGGATTGAAACTTGGGAATTTTATCAAGTCGTCCAAAAGATTTGTGTTGAAATTCCCATAAATCCCTATTAGGGATTGAAACGGTGCACGAGGGGGCAATGACTTTAGAAGGCGATGTTGAAATTCCCATAAATCCCTATTAGGGATTGAAACGCACCAACAACGCCATAAAATGCCATATTACAAAAGTTGAAATTCCCATAAATCCCTATTAGGGATTGAAACATCCCTTAAGTATTAAAACAAAGATTGCGCATGCGTGCGGTTGAAATTCCCATAAATCCCTATTAGGGATTGAAACTAGATAGCTTTGGCAAACTAGGCAAATCACTCATGTTGAAATTCCCATAAATCCCTAATAGGGATTGAAACGCATTATTGAAATACCTCGTTGTAGTTGATGGGGGTTGAAATTCCCATAAATCCCTATTAGGGATTGAAACTCACCGAAGTTCCATTCTCTCCCACCCTCTTTACAGTTGAAATTCCCATAAATCCCTATTAGGGATTGAAACGAATCGTCCCGTGGTTGAACCCTTTGAACAGGTTGAAATTCCCATAAATCCCTATTAGGGATTGAAACCTTTTGCTTCGGTTTTCTTCGTTTTGATGCTATCAAAGTCAAGTTGAAATTCCCATAAATCCCTATTAGGGATTGAAACGGCATTCTGCACAAACTCGAATGCGAATAATTGGAGTTGAAATTCCCATAAATCCCTATTAGGGATTGAAACTTTGAATCGGGTCAGCGCGACCTAGAGCGCGCTGCCTTTTTAGTTGAAATTCCCATAAATCCCTATTAGGGATTGAAACATTTAAAATATATTTACTATTTTCGCTACAACTAATGTTGAAATTCCCATAAATCCCTATTAGGGATTGAAACTGGCTATTTTCCACGGCTGGCTAGGGCATCAAGTTGAAATTCCCATAAATCCCTATTAGGGATTGAAACCTCCCAATCTGACCCAACACATTTAAAAGTCCAGCGTTGAAATTCCCATAAATCCCTATTAGGGATTGAAACGCCATCATGCAGGAAAGGCTGGTATCCAAAGGAGTTGAAATTCCCATAAATCCCTATTAGGGATTGAAACATCTTATCCAATGAACTAGGAACTGGATTAAAAAGTTGAAATTCCCATAAATCCCTATTAGGGATTGAAACTCGAATCATGCAGATACGCCTTTTTATTCCGCCATCGTTGAAATTCCCATAAATCCCTATTAGGGATTGAAACCGCTATGCCCTCGTGCCTCCGTTTTCTCTGTCGCGTTGAAATTCCCATAAATCCCTATTAGGGATTGAAACGCAGCCGTCGCCCTCAAAAGGATCTTGTACCTGTCGTTGAAATTCCCATAAATCCCTATTAGGGATTGAAACCAAAATCCTCGTATCGCTGCATCACTTCATCCACAGTTGAAATTCCCATAAATCCCTATTAGGGATTGAAACTATGGAAATCCAAAGTGAACCAAGCAACTTTGATAGTTGAAATTCCCATAAATCCCTATTAGGGATTGAAACAAATTTTTACTTTCAAGCTGATGATATTACTTCAAAGTTGAAATTCCCATAAATCCCTATTAGGGATTGAAACTGAAATTTTAGATATATCACCAGTTAATAAGGAGGCTAGTTGAAATTCCCATAAATCCCTATTAGGGATTGAAACCTTTTGCACTGCAACAGGGTGATGCTGCCGTGTTGTTGAAATTCCCATAAATCCCTATTAGGGATTGAAACCCGCGCATCAAACTGGAACCGCTATCAGATGCACAGGTGCGAGTTGAAATTCCCATAAATCCCTATTAGGGATTGAAACTGTATTTAGAAAGCTTTTCATTATTTCATTATTATGTTGAAATTCCCATAAATCCCTATTAGGGATTGAAACAAACGATTACAACGATTTAACGGAATGGGCATACAGGTTGAAATTCCCATAAATCCCTATTAGGGATTGAAACGATGCTCAAGACTTATCCCGTGGAGAATTTAGCCATGTTGAAATTCCCATAAATCCCTATTAGGGATTGAAACAAGAATCCGATCTCTGAGCTGGGAAGCGGGAAAGTTGAAATTCCCATAAATCCCTATTAGGGATTGAAACAAACGGCTGGAGGCGGTGCAGCAGCGGCGATATTGCCGTTGAAATTCCCATAAATCCCTATTAGGGATTGAAACGTAGTCCCGTTTGGCCTTGGTTTTGCGCTTAAAATTGTTGAAATTCCCATAAATCCCTATTAGGGATTGAAACATCCCGACACCTCCAGCCTTAATCGTCCCTACGAAGTTGAAATTCCCATAAATCCCTATTAGGGATTGAAACGCATAGGATAATGGGCACTGGTAGCCCTTGTAGTTGAAATTCCCATAAATCCCTATTAGGGATTGAAACGCAGTAGTATGCCCCTTGTAGCAGCCCAACCGAGTTGAAATTCCCATAAATCCCTATTAGGGATTGAAACATCGGCTTAACCCCAAACCCCTTTCCATGCCACGCAACGTTGAAATTCCCATAAATCCCTATTAGGGATTGAAACAATGTTGACAATTAAGTAGCGCTCGATTTCAACAATCAGGTTGAAATTCCCATAAATCCCTATTAGGGATTGAAACGAAAAGTTCCTCAAAGAAGTTGAATCGGGATACGGTTGAAATTCCCATAAATCCCTATTAGGGATTGAAACCTTACATTTTGGGAGATTCACGGTTGGATAACAGTTGAAATTCCCATAAATCCCTATTAGGGATTGAAACCCGATCGCTGACAGCTCAAGTTGATGAGGATTCGGTTGAAATTCCCATAAATCCCTATTAGGGATTGAAACCAAGCAACTTTTAGTTTGCGGCGAATCTCGCTAATCCACTGCTGTTGAAATTCCCATAAATCCCTATTAGGGATTGAAACTTCAATATGCTTATAAAGTAGAATCTGGGCTATTGTTGAAATTCCCATAAATCCCTATTAGGGATTGAAACTTCATTATAAGTCGCTTGACAAACATAAAGCCTCTCGTTGAAATTCCCATAAATCCCTATTAGGGATTGAAACCTGAGGAACCTTGGTTCCTCGTGCACCTTTATATCCTGCGGTTGAAATTCCCATAAATCCCTATTAGGGATTGAAACGAGAAAACTGACTGTAAAAATCCTCAATGGATACAGTTGAAATTCCCATAAATCCCTATTAGGGATTGAAACGCACGTTTGCCAGGGATGCATGGCCCGTAATCTCGTTGAAATTCCCATAAATCCCTATTAGGGATTGAAACGATTAGGAAATTCATTTTTCAAGGTTCGAGGCGGAGGTTGAAATTCCCATAAATCCCTATTAGGGATTGAAACGTCATGCATAAGAAAGATAGCCGTTACCCGACTTGTTGAAATTCCCATAAATCCCTATTAGGGATTGAAACGATTTGACCGATGAAGAGAAAGCAGATTTAGAAAAGTTGAAATTCCCATAAATCCCTATTAGGGATTGAAACCGGAAACCCTCAACCGGATCGCCCGGAAGGTAGGCTATCCCGAGTTGAAATTCCCATAAATCCCTATTAGGGATTGAAACGGGCACTGATAGGAGGGCAGATCGGGATCGTCGAAAAAGTTGAAATTCCCATAAATCCCTATTAGGGATTGAAACAGAAACCAGCGGCACGAAGCCTCAGAAACTCAACGTTGAAATTTCCATAAATCCCTATTAGGGATTGAAACGAAACCCAGCCGGTTGCAGCATGATCCAGCGCCTCCAGTTGAAATTCCCATAAATCCCTATTAGGGATTGAAACTCGGCAGAACATCTATAAATAGAGCAATTTGCCGAAAATGGTTGAAATTCCCATAAATCCCTATTAGGGATTGAAACATAGTTCTCAAGGCTTTGATTCCAATTACTATTTTGTTGAAATTCCCATAAATCCCTATTAGGGATTGAAACGGCTTAAAGCGATTGAAGTCACTCGTGAAAAAGTAAAGTTGAAATTCCCATAAATCCCTATTAGGGATTGAAACCAGACACATCAATCTCAGGGATTATGGCGATATAGGGGTTGAAATTCCCATAAATCCCTATTAGGGATTGAAACAAGAGATTGGATTTGAGTAAAGCAGCTTGACTGAAGTTGAAATTCCCATAAATCCCTATTAGGGATTGAAACGAAATTAAGCATCAGCTTTCACCACTAATTAACGAGTTGAAATTCCCATAAATCCCTATTAGGGATTGAAACTCCTGTGGGCGGCGGCGGATAAGCAGCGGGGCCACAGTTGAAATTCCCATAAATCCCTATTAGGGATTGAAACCTAGACACGCCGTGGCTTTTATTGTGTATGACGTTGTTGAAATTCCCATAAATCCCTATTAGGGATTGAAACCCCGATAACGACGACTGGACGAAAAAATATGACAAGTTGAAATTCCCATAAATCCCTATTAGGGATTGAAACATGATTGGGATATCTCCGCTACGTGATACGTCGAGTTGAAATTCCCATAAATCCCTATTAGGGATTGAAACATCCCATCTCTAACGTCGTACCCGCTTTTGACGAGTTGAAATTCCCATAAATCCCTATTAGGGATTGAAACTTAGAACCCTTCATCGTCAATCAGTTTGTCGAGTTGAAATTCCCATAAATCCCTATTAGGGATTGAAACATTGTCATTCAATTACTCCTTTAAAAGAAC
This sequence comes from Coleofasciculus sp. H7-2, assembly GCF_042747725.1. Classification (NCBI taxonomy): domain Bacteria; kingdom Bacillati; phylum Cyanobacteriota; class Cyanophyceae; order Coleofasciculales; family Coleofasciculaceae; genus Coleofasciculus; species Coleofasciculus sp. H7-2. Next base: position 6,804 of record NZ_JBHZGO010000009.1, on the reverse strand, counting down.
CCCGGATAGAGTTGAAATTCCCATAAATCCCTATTAGGGATTGAAACTTTTTGGTTGCACATTAGAAAATAATTCACAAATAGTTGAAATTCCCATAAATCCCTATTAGGGATTGAAACCTTTTTTGTCCTTGGAGCAAATCTCTCGATTAAGTTGAAATTCCCATAAATCCCTATTAGGGATTGAAACGTAGTTGCGATGAGGATAACGAACCCATAGCTTGGTTGAAATTCCCATAAATCCCTATTAGGGATTGAAACCGGAGTGTCTTGGTGTGGGCGAAATATTATCAGATGTTGAAATTCCCATAAATCCCTATTAGGGATTGAAACACTACCTTACTGTATCCCACGGCAATTTTTGTCGTGGGTAAAGTTGAAATTCCCATAAATCCCTATTAGGGATTGAAACCACATTAGGAATGTAAATAGTGTTTGCTTTAGCGTTGAAATTCCCATAAATCCCTATTAGGGATTGAAACTTTACAGCATTCAACTTATCGGAAGCAACAGATGCGAAGTTGAAATTCCCATAAATCCCTATTAGGGATTGAAACAGGGAAATTTGCAAAGGGGATCTCTGGCACTCTTTGGTTGAAATTCCCATAAATCCCTATTAGGGATTGAAACTTCAACAAGTTGAAAATCAACATCTTTTAGAGAGCCGCTGTTGAAATTCCCATAAATCCCTATTAGGGATTGAAACATATTGAGCGAAACCTAAACATTTTAGAATCAGAATGCAGTTGAAATTCCCATAAATCCCTATTAGGGATTGAAACGCTGCTTTTTTTCCCAGAATTATTTCTGCATATTCACGAGGTTGAAATTCCCATAAATCCCTATTAGGGATTGAAACCAATTCCTACCGCCCCCTTACCTTTTCTTAATAACTTGTTGAAATTCCCATAAATCCCTATTAGGGATTGAAACGAGATTCACTATCCCGGAGGTAAAGCACCCTTCCAAGTTGAAATTCCCATAAATCCCTATTAGGGATTGAAACCCGTATTGCACGAATAATCTCCTTAATTGTTGAGTCAGTTGAAATTCCCATAAATCCCTATTAGGGATTGAAACGCAGCGTATAGGAACCCTTGAAGCTCCTATAGTTGAAATTCCCATAAATCCCTATTAGGGATTGAAACAAAAAAATCCACCGGTGATTTGGGTGACCTAAAATGTTGAAATTCCCATAAATCCCTATTAGGGATTGAAACGAGATAAGCCCGGATTACAGCAATATCAATTTTGCGGGTTGAAATTCCCATAAATCCCTATTAGGGATTGAAACCATAGCTGTAGCGGCATTACCGTACATCGATTGTAGTTGAAATTCCCATAAATCCCTTTATCGGAATTAAAAAAAATATGTATATTAATAAAGTTTTAGATAAATTGTCTACTCACTTCTTAAGACGATAAAATTTAACCAGTCGAGATGGGGAAATTCCTAATAAATAGCCAAGAATTACTATCTGATTAATCAGGGTAGTTTTCAGCACCCCAAGTTTCTGCCAGCGACGGGCTGAAGTCAGTACCGGAGTGGGGACAATGGCAATTCGCCCCAAGCGTTTCAGACAACGTATAAATTCAAAATCTTCCATAATCGGCAGATCGGGAAAACCCCCAACATCCTGAAATACAGAAGCTTTTAAGAAGATAGCTTGGTCGCCGTAGGGTAGGGAAAAAAAGCGCGATCGCCAATTTGCCATCTTTTCAACTAGACGTAGCGATCGCATTGGAGAATCAATTGTTAGTTCAAAGGCACCCGCAACGGTTCCAGACTGCGCTAGTGTCAGGGAAACTAATTTCTCAAACCCAGCCGGTAAAGAGGTATCGGCATGGAGAAATAGCAAGATATCTCCTGTAGCAGCAGTTGCACCCGCGTTCATTTGGCAGGCACGTCCAGCGGTGGAAGACACAACTGGAATACCCCAGGATTTCACTAGGGCGACAGTTTCATTCTGACTCCCCCCATCCACCACAATTACTTCCACATTTTCGACATTCTGAACACTCGCTAACGTTGACTTAATTCTGTCAGCGGCTTCATTCAAAACGGGAATAATGATGGAAATTCTAGCGCTTGTGTGACTCAAAACTCAAAACTCGTAACTTTTGCCAGATCCTCTGGACGGTCAACATCAGCCAGAGAAGGAAGATAAGCAACAGCCAAACCAAGAGAGATAGCGATCGCTACCGTTTTTTCTCGCACCTCCGAAGTTCCCCAGTTGATTCCCGCAAACAATTCTGGAATCACCCGCCGCAACCCAATTAAATAATAGCCGCCGTCCGTCGCCGGTCCCAAAACCAAGTCATGACCGTTTAGCTGCTCAAACGCTTGCGCCATTATCTTCGCATCCAAACCAGGGCAATCGGTGCCGACGATCGCCACGCCCTCCATCCCAGCTGCAAAAGCCGTTTGAAACGCCGACTTCATCCGCTGTCCCAAATCGCCCTCATCCTGCGGCTGATAGATGATATCAGTTCCCAACCAGTCTTGCATTAAATGCTGGTTGCCGCCAGTAAAATAAACTTCCACTCTTGTTGCGCGATCGCTTTGCAGTTCCCTCGCCTGCAAGAGTGTATGTTCCGTCATCTGGCGATGAAGATTTGCAGCGCCATTCTCCCCCAGAACCGGAATTAGCCGAGTCTTTGCCTTTCCTGGCTCTGGATAGCGAGTAAAAACGATCAAGCACTCTCTATTCATCGCCACTAAATCGTTCCTAATTCATCGTTCATCGTTGCTTGTTATACCAAATCCGGTTGATTACCCGCAATCAAGAGGAATCCCAACAGAGCGAGCCTGCGCTTCCGGCTCCCCTCCCTGCAAGCGGGGAGGGGCTGGGGGTGGGGTTCTTTTCTCTCAGGTTTCCTTCCCAACCCAACATTGGCTAAGCGCTCATCTCTAACATCCGCTGAATTGGACGCAGCGCTGCCACTCGCGTTTCTTCTGCTAAAGTAATTTCCGGTGCCCGATTTTTCATCGCTAAATACAGCTTCTCCAGAGTATTTAACCGCATATGAGGACACTCATTGCAAGCACAGTTGTTCATTGGCGGCGCTGGAATAAAGTGTTTGTTAGGTGACTGCTTCTGCATTTGATGAATAATTCCCGGCTCAGTCGCCACAATAAATACCTGAGTGGAACTTGCTTGAGAATACTTCAGCAGTGCTGAAGTAGAACCGATGTAATTGGCATGGCGCAATACCGACGTTTCGCACTCTGGATGGGCAATGACTTCAGCTTCTGGATGTTCAATTTTTAGCTGGACAATCTTCTTTTCAGAGAAAGTTTCATGCACCATACAGCTACCTTGCCACAGCACCAAATCTCGCCCCGCTTGTTCCATTACATATCGTCCCAAATTCCGATCTGGGGCAAATATAATTGGTTGGTCTTCTGGAATCTGAAGAACCAGTTTAACTGCGTTGGAACTGGTGCAAATAATGTCGCTCATCGCTTTAATTTCGGCAGAGCAATTGATATAAGAAACTACTATATGACCGGGATGAGCCGCCTTAAATTTAGCAAAAGCATCCGCAGGACAACTATCTGCCAAAGAGCAACCGGCGTTGAGATCGGGTAAGAGTACCAACTTATCGGGGTTGAGAATTTTGGCAGTTTCCGCCATAAAGTGAACCCCCGCAAAGACGATGACATCCGCATTTGTGTTGGCTGCTTTCCGGGAAAGCTCTAAGGAATCTCCGATATAATCCGCTACATCCTGAATATCAGGATCTTGATAGTAATGGGCAAGAATAACCGCATTTAATTCTTTTTTGAGGGCACTTATCGCCTCAAATAGATCGTGAGGTAGCGCGGCGGTCTGAGTAAAATTACGTTGGGGGAGCGTATTAGTAAACATAGTGATAATTTTTCTAGAGAATCAAGTCGTTAGGCGTGTAATCAGTAATTATAGTTGTTTTTACCAAAACTTGTGGGGAAGTCATTTCAGAGAAAATTTTTGGTTCCCAAGGCGGGGAAACCCCGCTCCTACCGGGTGGGAACGAGGATATAGCAATCCTAAATGATTTGCACTCTCCCTGTAGAGACGCGATAACCCTTGTCTCTACGCTAAGGCGAATACTCGCGCACAACTTAAATAGGATTGCTATATATTGACAAAAAAAGGAGTTACTCCAGAGGATACTACGAAAACAGGCGATGCTTTTTTATGCTGGAGAAAGACTGACGAGGAAGATAGGATGAGCAATCAGAGGAACCTGGAAAAACCAATCAAAATTGCGGTTGTTGGCGATATTCACGACCAGTGGGACAGTGATGATGAAATTGCCCTGAAGCATCTGGGTGTTGACCTAGTGCTGTTTGTGGGGGATTTTGGCAATGAGTCGGTGGAGGTGGTAAGAGCGATCGCATCTCTCGATCTTCCCAAAGCGGCAATAATGGGCAACCACGACGCTTGGTACAGCGCCTCAGATTGGGGGAGAAGTCGGTGTCCCTACGACCGCGAGAAAGAAGACCGGGTGCAACAACAGCTGGATTTGCTGGGAGAAACCCATGTCGGCTACGATTCGCTTGATTTTCCCGCACTAAATTTAACAGTAGTCGGGAGTCGTCCTTTTAGCTGGGGTGGAGAAGTCTGGAAAAATGCCCAGTTCTATGAACAACGGTACAAAGTGAGGAATTTTGAGGAGTCAACCGCCCGAATTGTCTCAGCGGCTCAGAATGCTGCTTCTGAAACGATTATTTTTATGGGTCACAATGGACCTGTCGGGTTAGGCGATCGCGCAGAAGACCCCTGTGGCAAAGATTGGCATCCCATCGGTGGCGACTATGGCGATCCGGATTTTGCAGATGCGATCGCCCAAACTCGTGACGGAGGTAAAATCATTCCCCTCGTCACTTTCGGTCATATGCACCACGGGATGCGCCACACCAAGAAACAGTTGCGAACCCCTGTGTATGTCAGCTCAGAGGGAACAGTTTACTTAAATTCAGCAAGCGTACCTCGGATTATCCTAACGGAAACGAACCGCCTGCATAATTTCTCCCTCGTTTCCCTGCAAGCTGGTGTCGTCTCCCAAGTCTCCCTAATTTGGGTTGGTAAAGACTTCACCATTGCATCCGAGCAGATTCTTTACCATCGCACCGAGCCAGTAATACAACCAGTTTTAAGTTAGTAGTAACAAGCTCCACAACCTTGATATGATAAAAAAACACATCTGGAGAGGTGGCAGAGTGGTCGATTGCGTCCGACTTGAAATCGGATGAACCGAAAGGTTCCGGGAGTTCGAATCCCCCCCTCTCCGTTAGCTAAAAAAAGGGGAATGGTTGCGATCGCAACCGTTGCGCTTTGATTCATCTGCATAAACCAGCTTGTAAACTAGACTGGTTGAAATATTCGTTTTTAGTAGCACAACATTGTCACAAACCTACGTGCTTTCTCCCAATGATGGCTTAGGCATTCTCTTAAGGCTATGCCTTGCTTTGCTGGTTGGGGCGGTTATCGGCTTAGAGCGGCAACTTAAGCACAAGCCAGCTGGTTTAAGAACCCATATGTTAGTAAGTTTGGGTTCAGCATTCTTTGTTCTCGTGCCCCTCCAGATAGGTACGGCTCAAGAAAGCGCTGAGGCTCTTGGCAGAGTCATTCAGGGCATTACAGCCGGGGTTGGTTTTTTAGGCGCTGGAGAAATTTTACGCGAGTCTCAGCAGGAATCAAAAACAGGTGTTAAAGTTCGCGGACTCACCTCTGCTGCGGCTACTTGGGTTTCCGCTGCTTTGGGAATTGCTGCTGGGTGTGGGTTGTGGCAAATGAGCTTAATTGGCGCTTTGCTGTGTTTGGTGGTTTTGAGAGCTTTTAAAAGGTTAGAGCCTCATAGCTAGTTCTTTTATCAAGTTTGGGCTTAGCAAATAAGCGATCGCTTCCCGTGCCCTATCAGGACTTACGCAAAGCTTATATATATAGCCTTTTGTAGGGGCAATCCCCCTGTGGTTGCCCTCAGATGTCGCGCAAGTTGCGTAAGTCCTGCCTATTTCACCCGTTCAACTTTGCCACGAAGGTAGCGACTTTTTCTCCTAACTTCTCAATAGACTTTTGCTGTTTGGGATCTTTCATCGTACCGTCAGGATTAAATATCTCAAAAGCCTTTGGCACAGCTACCTGATCCGGAAGAACGATGACTCTGATATTCCCCAGGATTGAGCGCAGGTGGACTAAACAGCGTAAACCGCCCAATCCTCCCGGTGAGGTACTCATGATCGCCGCCACCTTGTCTGCAAAAGCCACTAGCGGGGGTTCCTCCGGCGCTGATGGACGTGATGCCCAATCAATGGCATTTTTCAAAACGGCTGTAATTGAGCTATTGTACTCCGGAGAAGCGATGAGAAGTCCCTGATGTTCGATCATCAGCTGTTTAAACTTCCGCGCATTTTCAGGCATTCCCTCGCTTGCTTCCAGATCCCCATCGTATAGCGGCATCGGCAGATCGCGCAGATCCAAGTATGTCACCTCAGCTCCCGCTATCCGCGCTCCGTTCGCCGCAACTTGTACCAGCTTTTTATTGTACGAATCGGTGCGGGTGCTACCGGCAAATGCCAAGATTTTAGAGGTGTAAGCCATAGGTGCAAATCTGTTTTCGTGCTACTTCTATCTCTGGTTGTTGACATCCTCCCCGACCTAAAAGGTACGGGGATTCCAAGAATCACTTCTCAGACTTTTCTGCTTCAATGCAACTGCCATCAGACTTATGCCTATCCGGTCTTACGTTCGCTCCACAGACTTTCACCGCAAGCCCTGCGGCGAGTATGTTATGTGCGGCATTCACATCCCGGTCATGG
>NZ_JBHZGO010000008.1:0-2337 GCF_042747725.1 Coleofasciculus sp. H7-2 | reverse complement strand
TGGATATGTGGATTCTGCTCTAGCTCTCTTAGTCTCTTGTTCTCTTCTGGACTCAATCTTATGAAGCGATTCGGTTGGTTTGCCATTCCTTATTGTTACGGGTTTTTAGCTTGGGAATACTTAGTTATTAGTTTGGCTGCTTGTGCTCCAAGAGTAGGTGATAGTAGCACTTCGCAGCTCAACGGAAGCAACTCCTCGACCAGTTTTTTGACTACCGCACAGTCTTCTAGTGCTTCACAAAATATACCACCAAGGTCTCCCGTACCAGGCCAAGACCTGTACCTAGTATTTGCGAGAGCGTCTTCCAATTTTGATGGTGAGTATATTGTACGAATTAATGTTGTCGTTCCTGCACGCTTTCCCAACCCCTCTCAAGAACTGTATGCCTCTTTCGGTTGTAACTCTGGAGGAGTATATGAGCTTCGTGGGTTTGACCTACCAGATACTTCTGAGAGCTATACCAGGAGCATATGGAATGAATGGGTTTCTATTTTCGATGCACAGGTAACACCGAATAAATTTATGGCAGGTGACGTAGAGATTTTTTGCGAGGACGACGCAATTGGCGTAAAGGCAGAGACTATACAAGATGCTCTCAGGTTGATCCAACGCACCAGTATTGGTCCGAACGGTTTGGTTGAGGGTGATAGGGCTCTTATTGGTTTTACTTACGAAATGTTTCACGTTTATCCCGCCCTCAGACGTGAATGCCGTGAATGGGTTGTACCCGTGCTTTTGCAGGATAGTCTTGCTTCGGTACCTGATTTTAGAAGCTATGAAATTTCTGGAGAGTGCCCTGGCGAGCCCTTGACTTCTGTGGTTTACGCCTCACAAAGAGAAATCCCGTTTCCTCAAGATGTGGTTTTAGCTGCTAGACAGAATGACGAAACTGTACCTTTGCTTTTTAATAGTCAACCGCAGAGTTTTCCTTTTGCTCCAGATAGACCTTTAACTTTGTTTTTCAGAAAGCAACCTCCGAGTGGAACTAGCGGTTTTCCTGAAACTGGTTACTGGAACAAGTTGATCGTTAGATATGATAACGGCTCTTTTCTATGGTCTTATGGTGAAGAAGGACCGCAGTGATTTGAAGATGAGCTGTGTTTTACTAACTCAGCTGTAATAGTTTTATTCAAAACGTCACCCGCAGCGAAGTGGGGTAACGGAAGACGTTTTTAGGGTGGTAGCTAGGGGCGTCTTGCAGGGCGAGCGACGAAAAGCGCGTCAGGGCGAGGAGCGCGTGCTTAAACTCGAGGCGCGCTAGGGGTGCCCCGATACAGTAGTGCAGCCCCAAACCGAACGCCAGATGTGGGTTGGGGTGGCGCTCGAGGTCGAACGTCTCCGGGTCTTTAAAAATCGCCTCGTCGCGGTTCGCTGAGGCGTAAAAGAGGCACACTCGAGTACCGCGCGGCCAGGTATAACCCCTATAGCTCACCTCTTGTCGCACGACTCGCTCGAAAAATTGCAGCGGCGTATCGAAACGCATCGCCTCTTCGAGGGCCGTCTCTACGAGCTCGGGGTGTTCGCGGAGCCGTCGCCACAGCTTCGGGCGACCTAAAAGCGCTACCATCCCGTTCCCGATGACGTTGACGACCGCCTCGTGCCCTGCGTTCAAAAACAGGATCGCGTTGGCGACGATCTCGGCTTCGCTGAGGCGTCCGGGCTCCTCGTCGCGCAGCCTTACCATCCGGCTGATGAGGTCGTCTTGGGGATCTATGCGCTTCTTCTCGATAAGCCCACGAACATAGTCAGCAAACGCTTGGGCAGCACTAACGGCTACCCTCTCCATCTCCGGGGTGCGCTCGGGCTCGAACATGCCGATAATCGCTTTCGACCACGGCACCAAACGGTGTCGGTCAGGTTCAGGTACCCCTAGCAGCTCGGCGATGACGGTCACGGGGATGGGTTCGGCAAAGTCTTTAAGCAAGTCGGCTTCGCGGCCTGGGCGTTTAGCTAGGGTGTCGGCTAGACGGTCGCAAAGGGCCGCTATCTTGCCTTCCAAAGCCCGCACGTGTTTGGGGGTAAAGGTGTCCTGAACAGCGATGCGGATGCGGGTGTGGTCGGGCGGCTCGAGTTCCAACAAAGACCCCTGCTGAACCGCCTCGAAGGGGGCGTGGGCGGGGTTCGGGTTCAGCTTGACGTTTTCCAGAACGCGCCCCAAGCGTTTATCGCGCAGGAGCGTACTAACGTCCTCGTAGCTCGTCAAAATCCACTGGCTCTTACTGGATTCCAAGGAGATAACGTAAAGGCGTTGCAACACGGGCAGAATCACCTTTAAACTCGACCAATGCTGAACATCCAGGTTTTGGTGGATGACGCCAAGTGTTTCGAGGAAGTGCG
>NZ_JBHZGO010000007.1:16018-61413 GCF_042747725.1 Coleofasciculus sp. H7-2 | reverse complement strand
CGTTTAAGTAAGGATTATGAACGACTACCCGAAACTTCAGAAACATTCATCTATGTTGCCATGATTCGGATCATGATTCGACGGCTTGCATAATTTTTAGCTCTCTCTGACTTTTAAAACATCCTCTTAGCTTTGGTTTAGAGTGCTCAACGCCTATTGGCATCAAAGATTAGGAACTTGCACATTACGATTAGATTTTATCGCCTCTATGCAGTGCTCAACGCCTATTGGCATCAAAGATTAGGAACTGGGGTAAAGCGAGATCGCGCTCATCCTTTATCTAGTGCTCAACGCCTATTGGCATCAAAGATTAGGAACTAAACCACATCATTAGCACTTGGAAAGATATGATTGTGCTCAACGCCTATTGGCATCAAAGATTAGGAACTGATTACAGTTGTTTCTTTGTAATTTAATTCTTCAAAGTGCTCAACGCCTATTGGCATCAAAGATTAGGAACTTTTAGTGCTAAAGATTTCCTTTGGTCTTTCAATTGGAAGTGCTCAACGCCTATTGGCATCAAAGATTAGGAACTACAAAAAAGAATGAGTAACCCTGTAGGTACTATTTGTGCTCAACGCCTATTGGCATCAAAGATTAGGAACTCTCCGAGCTGGGAGATACAATCCTTGCAACGCAGGTAGTGCTCAACGCCTATTGGCATCAAAGATTAGGAACTCCGCCGCTGGCGGTGCGGGTGTAGCGGGTGGAAAGTGCTCAACGCCTATTGGCATCAAAGATTAGGAACTTTGCGAACAATGCCAGCTAACACAAATGCGGTCATATGTGCTCAACGCCTATTGGCATCAAAGATTAGGAACTCTCTTGTACCTTGTTCACGTAGTCCTTACCCCTAAGTCGTGCTCAACGCCTATTGGCATCAAAGATTAGGAACTGACGCTGTGCAAAGGGTCTGCCATAGGGGTTTATTGGTGCTCAACGCCTATTGGCATCAAAGATTAGGAACTTTTTGTAAGTTTGGATTACTACTGCTTAGCCTACCGTGCTCAACGCCTATTGGCATCAAAGATTAGGAACTTAAGAGTGTGGGGTAGAGAAAACGTAACCCTATTGGTGCTCAACGCCTATTGGCATCAAAGATTAGGAACTCTCCCTCCAGCGGCTTTTAGAAGGATTTTCTCGTTGTGCTCAACGCCTATTGGCATCAAAGATTAGGAACTTAGCTTCTCTACTGCCTAAGCTTTCTTCTAAAATCTCGTGCTCAACGCCTATTGGCATCAAAGATTAGGAACTTTCATAAGCGTATTCGTGAATTGTACCTAAGAGTAGTGCTCAACGCCTATTGGCATCAAAGATTAGGAACTATCGCACCCAGGAATCTCAAGCGATTGGGTTCTGTAGTGCTCAACGCCTATTGGCATCAAAGATTAGGAACTTAGTTATACTGTTGTATTGTTTTCCCAGGACACCGTGGTGCTCAACGCCTATTGGCATCAAAGATTAGGAACTGACTCGTTTAAGGATTTTTTCTCATCGTAAACCGTGTGCTCAACGCCTATTGGCATCAAAGATTAGGAACTTCCGGTGCTGCTCGGAACCGCTGGCGATTACGGATTGTGCTCAACGCCTATTGGCATCAAAGATTAGGAACTCGCCAACCGCCACACATATTCAGGCGTCCAGTGGTGTGCTCAACGCCTATTGGCATCAAAGATTAGGAACTGCAAAATAAGTAACTCTAACTTTGCTAATAAGTGCGTGCTCAACGCCTATTGGCATCAAAGATTAGGAACTACCGACAGGACGGCGGCCCCGGCAGATATGCCGCTGTGCTCAACGCCTATTGGCATCAAAGATTAGGAACTTTAAACAGCGGGCTGGCAAATTCTGCCAATAACGCTAGTGCTCAACGCCTATTGGCATCAAAGATTAGGAACTTTCGACTCGACGGGCTACCGCTTTTGACAGCAGTTCAGTGCTCAACGCCTATTGGCATCAAAGATTAGGAACTGCTTGCGACCGCCAGAAGCCCCAACGAGGCGGTATTGTGCTCAACGCCTATTGGCATCAAAGATTAGGAACTGGCAATATCTTCTCCTTCAATAAGGTGTGCGCTATGTGCTCAACGCCTATTGGCATCAAAGATTAGGAACTGGTTGGGGAGGTGCGTGAAAGTGACGAACTCCCTTGTGCTCAACGCCTATTGGCATCAAAGATTAGGAACTACTTTGAAGGTCATTGGGCGTTTCCTCTCTCTTACTGTGCTCAACGCCTATTGGCATCAAAGATTAGGAACTAACGATTGGTTAGTTAATCGTTCCCAGGTAAACCAAGTGCTCAACGCCTATTGGCATCAAAGATTAGGAACTTTCCTGATGTGGTCATCGAAGGCTCCGAAGCTGTTAGAGTGCTCAACGCCTATTGGCATCAAAGATTAGGAACTTTCCGTCTTCCCTGCACCGAGGAAGTTCACGAAGGAATAGGTGCTCAACGCCTATTGGCATCAAAGATTAGGAACTTTAAAAGCCTCTTCCTTTGCTGTAAACGCTTTCTCGTGCTCAACGCCTATTGGCATCAAAGATTAGGAACTAATAGGAGAAATTCTCGACCCTAATGCCCCAATAATGTGCTCAACGCCTATTGGCATCAAAGATTAGGAACTGATTTCCATCGCGTTCCCGGCAACGGTGGAAATGGGTGCTCAACGCCTATTGGCATCAAAGATTAGGAACTGATCTCTCGAATCGCTGCGAAGTCCAAGTTAGACGGGTGCTCAACGCCTATTGGCATCAAAGATTAGGAACTCTTTTAATATTTTGAGTATCTCTTTTAGAGTTTCATGTGCTCAACGCCTATTGGCATCAAAGATTAGGAACTGACCCCACTCTGCAAGATGGAGGGCGCTACCTAGAGTGCTCAACGCCTATTGGCATCAAAGATTAGGAACTTAGGGGCGGAGGCAATCGCGGATAACGGCATTGCGTGCTCAACGCCTATTGGCATCAAAGATTAGGAACTAACCCCTCCTATCTGGTAACGGTAGAGATTATATTGTGCTCAACGCCTATTGGCATCAAAGATTAGGAACTTTTTCGGGAAACCCCTGTCAAACATAAGTGTGGGTGTGCTCAACGCCTATTGGCATCAAAGATTAGGAACTCAGTCGCCATTCTTCCATCGCTTCCTGACTTCAATGTGCTCAACGCCTATTGGCATCAAAGATTAGGAACTCATAAATTTCTGCTACTGATGCAAATGTACGATTGTAGTGCTCAACGCCTATTGGCATCAAAGATTAGGAACTGACCGACATCGCGAACTATGAGGGCACCACGGTGGAAGAGGTGCTCAACGCCTATTGGCATCAAAGATTAGGAACTCGGAAACAGGAGCGCACATACTCACCATTCCCACTCGTGCTCAACGCCTATTGGCATCAAAGATTAGGAACTTTCTGGTAGTCCGTGTATCGAGATTGGCTGGGAGCGTGCTCAACGCCTATTGGCATCAAAGATTAGGAACTGTGAATTAGCCGGGTTAAAGCAGGTTTTAGCCGATGTGCTCAACGCCTATTGGCATCAAAGATTAGGAACTAATAAGGCGTCTGGAACTTCTCAGACTTATTCAGACGTGCTCAACGCCTATTGGCATCAAAGATTAGGAACTAGCACGGGTATTCAGTTCAGATAATCCACGCTGAGGGGTGCTCAACGCCTATTGGCATCAAAGATTAGGAACTCATCTAGTGTTAAATCTACATCGTGAATACCTTTAAGTGCTCAACGCCTATTGGCATCAAAGATTAGGAACTTGCAGCTACTCCTGAGAGAGTAGCGATCGCTGCACCCGTGCTCAACGCCTATTGGCATCAAAGATTAGGAACTCTTGCTGCATTTCAATCTTCCCTTCTTGTGTTTCGTGCTCAACGCCTATTGGCATCAAAGATTAGGAACTCACTTGCGGGAATGTATTTTCTTTTCTGATTCCCTGTGTGCTCAACGCCTATTGGCATCAAAGATTAGGAACTGTCCTCAAGGACAACCAAAAATAGCAGAACCAGTAGAGGTGCTCAACGCCTATTGGCATCAAAGATTAGGAACTTCAAGGCGAGAAGCGCCTTGACGACCAATACACTACGTGCTCAACGCCTATTGGCATCAAAGATTAGGAACTGACCGATCCGGCAATTCCTCCAGGGGAAAATTCCAAGTGCTCAACGCCTATTGGCATCAAAGATTAGGAACTATATCAAAAATACCAATGAGAAGTACAACACCTTGTGCTCAACGCCTATTGGCATCAAAGATTAGGAACTGCGATGCCCTAACTTGCATTGCGGCATAGTTTAGTTGTGCTCAACGCCTATTGGCATCAAAGATTAGGAACTGTTGAGCCAACGTTCGATATGCGGAATTTATAATGTGCTCAACGCCTATTGGCATCAAAGATTAGGAACTTTGTAGAGGTATGCCATGCCAGATGTTAACTGTTCTTGTGCTCAACGCCTATTGGCATCAAAGATTAGGAACTGCCATTCAATCCCCTGGAGATCCTTTTTCTGGCTCCAGTGCTCAACGCCTATTGGCATCAAAGATTAGGAACTTTCCTGGGTATGGCACTCAACGACCGGAGCTTATAGTGCTCAACGCCTATTGGCATCAAAGATTAGGAACTCAACACCTGGGATGTGCAGGCATCTCGCAGCATATGTGCTCAACGCCTATTGGCATCAAAGATTAGGAACTGGTCTACGGGTTGTCTACAATTTCTTTTGAGGCTGTGCTCAACGCCTATTGGCATCAAAGATTAGGAACTCATAAGCTGTCAAACTTGCTGTAGCGCCATATTCTAGTGCTCAACGCCTATTGGCATCAAAGATTAGGAACTCCACTGATAAAAATGCCCTCCCCATCACGCCGATGTGCTCAACGCCTATTGGCATCAAAGATTAGGAACTATAATCCGCTCTCGGTCGGGGTATCGGAGCGCGTAGTGCTCAACGCCTATTGGCATCAAAGATTAGGAACTGGCAAGATCCTGAAACTCGCATCCAGAACACCCACGCCGTGCTCAACGCCTATTGGCATCAAAGATTAGGAACTGCCGAAAATTTTAGGGGAAGACTCGCCGTTACCGAAAGTGCTCAACGCCTATTGGCATCAAAGATTAGGAACTCCGCATCAACTCCCGCTGGGCGCGGGGAAACACAATGTGCTCAACGCCTATTGGCATCAAAGATTAGGAACTTCTGCCCATCCCGTCACACGTTGGGCAGTTGATATGTGCTCAACGCCTATTGGCATCAAAGATTAGGAACTCACAAAGCCGCACGGCTTCATAGTAATCAACGCGATATGTGCTCAACGCCTATTGGCATCAAAGATTAGGAACTTATAACACAATGATTTACGCTTGCCCACTGTTTTATGTGCTCAACGCCTATTGGCATCAAAGATTAGGAACTTGGTCTTTCCTAGTCCTTGGTCATCGGCAATTAAAGTGCTCAACGCCTATTGGCATCAAAGATTAGGAACTCGTAGAACTGCCATACACCCCGGCCATTCTTTATCGTGCTCAACGCCTATTGGCATCAAAGATTAGGAACTTTCTCAGCGATCGCCTGTCGGATGAATTCCCGGTGTGCTCAACGCCTATTGGCATCAAAGATTAGGAACTTTCAACATTTAATTTATGCGCCAAGAGACTACAATGTGCTCAACGCCTATTGGCATCAAAGATTAGGAACTAATCGACCCAGCACAATTCCATTGGTATTATTTGAGTGCTCAACGCCTATTGGCATCAAAGATTAGGAACTTATCGAAAAATGGTCAGAGAATAATCCTTACCAATGTGCTCAACGCCTATTGGCATCAAAGATTAGGAACTCCGCCAGAAGTGGCAACAATATAAGCTGAATCATTGCCGTGCTCAACGCCTATTGGCATCAAAGATTAGGAACTGTCAACAATCTTGGTTACATCGTTGCATTCCTTAACGTGCTCAACGCCTATTGGCATCAAAGATTAGGAACTCGATTACAAAGAGGGCAAAGACAGGGGGGAAGATGAGTGCTCAACGCCTATTGGCATCAAAGATTAGGAACTCTGAGCGACTTGGTTTGTTTGGGTGGCGGTGAGTGAGTGCTCAACGCCTATTGGCATCAAAGATTAGGAACTGGCGGGCATTAGCAGGTAGATCATTTTCAGATCCCCGTGCTCAACGCCTATTGGCATCAAAGATTAGGAACTCTCCAGCCCACTCGCCGTGCCATACCTTCTGCTTTCTGTGCTCAACGCCTATTGGCATCAAAGATTAGGAACTTACTGTTCGCCGCCGTCACCGGGGTAAGTGCTGACAGTGCTCAACGCCTATTGGCATCAAAGATTAGGAACTTTCCCCAGAACTGTTGAGAGGGCGATCGCATTCCTGTGCTCAACGCCTATTGGCATCAAAGATTAGGAACTTCTGTGATGCAAATTGCTTGAGCGAGAAGCGCAAAGTGCTCAACGCCTATTGGCATCAAAGATTAGGAACTTTCACGAACAAAGAGAAAAACTCAAGTCTGAGAAACTGTGCTCAACGCCTATTGGCATCAAAGATTAGGAACTAACTGATATTGTTCTAGCCCTTCCTCAAGGGAGCGAATGTGCTCAACGCCTATTGGCATCAAAGATTAGGAACTTTTACTACCACCTGCACTGGAACAACAACCCCGCAAGGTGCTCAACGCCTATTGGCATCAAAGATTAGGAACTCGCAGGAAATTATGGCACATTACGGGATGACCGTTTGGTGCTCAACGCCTATTGGCATCAAAGATTAGGAACTCGGTTCGAGCGGGGCAAAAGGTCATGTTTGTGGTTGTGCTCAACGCCTATTGGCATCAAAGATTAGGAACTTATAAAGGATTCAATAATATGGCAACAATTTCCTGGGAGTGCTCAACGCCTATTGGCATCAAAGATTAGGAACTAACTGAAACATCAACATCAACAGACCCTTTGGAATGTGCTCAACGCCTATTGGCATCAAAGATTAGGAACTCCCTGGAGATCCTTCTTGCGGCTCCATTCCTTGAAATGTGCTCAACGCCTATTGGCATCAAAGATTAGGAACTCTACTGATAAGCAGTATGAGGAACAGCAGCAAGCCGGTGCTCAACGCCTATTGGCATCAAAGATTAGGAACTTTTTTGATAAACTCCGCTCTGGACTAAGGAAGGTTTGTGCTCAACGCCTATTGGCATCAAAGATTAGGAACTACTTGAATCCTGCTCATTTATTTGCTCTCTCTTTTGTGCTCAACGCCTATTGGCATCAAAGATTAGGAACTTTCCCGACGATATGCCCGGACAGAGTTTCTAAGTCTTGTGCTCAACGCCTATTGGCATCAAAGATTAGGAACTAGCCTAAGATGTTGTCAGAGACTTTGCGTAAGGTATAGTGCTCAACGCCTATTGGCATCAAAGATTAGGAACTTTTGAAATCGTCAGCGTCCCGGCAACGCTTGATATCGTGCTCAACGCCTATTGGCATCAAAGATTAGGAACTAGTCGAAGAAGTTGAGCTGCATATATATAGATAAGCGTGCTCAACGCCTATTGGCATCAAAGATTAGGAACTTATTTATGAGCGAACGTGGGGCACCGCTCACCGACGTGCTCAACGCCTATTGGCATCAAAGATTAGGAACTATCGAATGGCAGTATCTGCCATTGAGGGGAATCTATGTGCTCAACGCCTATTGGCATCAAAGATTAGGAACTGAAAAATTGCCAGTCGTCCCCGACGAGAACCGAACCGTGCTCAACGCCTATTGGCATCAAAGATTAGGAACTCACCGACCGCTTCATTCTCATTCTGCGACACTCTCGTGCTCAACGCCTATTGGCATCAAAGATTAGGAACTTTTACCCAAGGTAACGTTACTCTAAATCGTCTCCTTGTGCTCAACGCCTATTGGCATCAAAGATTAGGAACTCTCGATATCTGCAAAGTGGGCGCGGTCGTATTTCTGTGCTCAACGCCTATTGGCATCAAAGATTAGGAACTGATCAGGCAGAGAGTTTGTTTTAGTATTGTAGAGTCGTGCTCAACGCCTATTGGCATCAAAGATTAGGAACTTCTATTAAAGACTTCATTATTTCATTATTATCGATGTGCTCAACGCCTATTGGCATCAAAGATTAGGAACTATCCGCCATTGGATGAATGTAAAGGGCGTCCGGAGAGTGCTCAACGCCTATTGGCATCAAAGATTAGGAACTTGCTGCGTTTGGGCTTGATGCCAAAGAAACTCAGGCAGTGCTCAACGCCTATTGGCATCAAAGATTAGGAACTCATCGGTGAGGATTGCTTGCTGCTCAATCTGTATCGTGCTCAACGCCTATTGGCATCAAAGATTAGGAACTTCTCCGGTTAGCGTGGGGTCAAGAACGCCAAAGTCCAGTGCTCAACGCCTATTGGCATCAAAGATTAGGAACTTCCAGTCCTAGCGAGTTCTCCCACGTTGGGATAATCTGTGCTCAACGCCTATTGGCATCAAAGATTAGGAACTCACTAGCTTTTATGGCTCTGTAGATAATTCTTCAAGTGTGCTCAACGCCTATTGGCATCAAAGATTAGGAACTTAGCAATTGGGGCAATAACCGCCACCACCCCAGAGATGTGCTCAACGCCTATTGGCATCAAAGATTAGGAACTATTGCGCCCATGCCGTCTTTTTTGACCATCTGGCTGTGCTCAACGCCTATTGGCATCAAAGATTAGGAACTTTCGGAAGATAAGCACCAGTTTCATCTTGTTTCGGTGGTGCTCAACGCCTATTGGCATCAAAGATTAGGAACTTGGTAGCGCCTGCATTCTTGACCACCACCCCAAAAAGTGCTCAACGCCTATTGGCATCAAAGATTAGGAACTGGGCGGGCGGGGCAGCTAGTTCTTTGCTGTTATTTGTGTGCTCAACGCCTATTGGCATCAAAGATTAGGAACTAGCAATTGGGGCAATAACCGCCACCACCCCAGAGATGTGCTCAACGCCTATTGGCATCAAAGATTAGGAACTCCGCTGCCCACGTTGCCAGCTTGTGTGCTGATACGTGCTCAACGCCTATTGGCATCAAAGATTAGGAACTCTTTATAGACTGCTGATTTCGGGACTTCGCCTCGTCGTGCTCAACGCCTATTGGCATCAAAGATTAGGAACTAACATTCCCAACACACCAAGAGCAATCAGTTTCGTTTTGTGCTCAACGCCTATTGGCATCAAAGATTAGGAACTGCCAGCGTCGCTCCAACTCTTCCACCGTGGTGCCCTGTGCTCAACGCCTATTGGCATCAAAGATTAGGAACTAATATAGTTGCTATCATGCGGAAGCCGCTTTGAAAGTGCTCAACGCCTATTGGCATCAAAGATTAGGAACTTTCCAAGAGACGGATTTTATGAATTTTTACTCGCGTGCTCAACGCCTATTGGCATCAAAGATTAGGAACTTTCTCGCTGCCTCTCTTGGATGGATTCAGGGGATAGAGTGCTCAACGCCTATTGGCATCAAAGATTAGGAACTGTTCTTTCCGGCCGTGCCCCCATTTGGATGTACGCCGTGCTCAACGCCTATTGGCATCAAAGATTAGGAACTCATAATTCGCGTTTTCGTTACGCAGAATTAAATATAGTGCTCAACGCCTATTGGCATCAAAGATTAGGAACTATGGCTGGAGAGGCACAAAAAGTCAGGGGAGGGAATGTGCTCAACGCCTATTGGCATCAAAGATTAGGAACTACTCCAGAATTAGTAGAGGAGGAAGTAGGATTATCGTGCTCAACGCCTATTGGCATCAAAGATTAGGAACTTCTCTGACAACAGTAAGGGGAGCGCGATAAATTCGTGCTCAACGCCTATTGGCATCAAAGATTAGGAACTTGCCAGGAAAGGCAACTGCTTGAGAAGAAAGCGGAGTGTGCTCAACGCCTATTGGCATCAAAGATTAGGAACTGACTGACTGGTTCGTGGTTTGGTGAGTGCCGGTGAGTGCTCAACGCCTATTGGCATCAAAGATTAGGAACTACTCTTGGATGGAGTCATAGCTGTGGTGCTGGGTAGTGCTCAACGCCTATTGGCATCAAAGATTAGGAACTTTCTGGGGAATTAGGGGGAAGTGATGGGATATGAGTGCTCAACGCCTATTGGCATCAAAGATTAGGAACTTATTTTGCTGCCAGAAGCAATGCTAAATCAGCTTTGTGCTCAACGCCTATTGGCATCAAAGATTAGGAACTCTTTTGCCGCTGCCGCTGATTCCTCGTATCAGGTAGTGCTCAACGCCTATTGGCATCAAAGATTAGGAACTGATCGAGAAACTTGTTGTGTGGAGCGCGATGCTGCTCAAGTGCTCAACGCCTATTGGCATCAAAGATTAGGAACTTGAATCTCGCACCGCTGTAGACCTGGCACCGAATACAGTGCTCAACGCCTATTGGCATCAAAGATTAGGAACTCATGGGACGGAAGCACATACACCGTGCCTCAAGATGGGTGCTCAACGCCTATTGGCATCAAAGATTAGGAACTTATTGGCATTAAAGATGCTGAGGGGAATCCCTTAAAGTGCTCAACGCCTATTGGCATCAAAGATTAGGAACTATTTGCAGGTAATACCACCACTCCAGTATTAGCTGGTGCTCAACGCCTATTGGCATCAAAGATTAGGAACTTCTCCTACCAAGGCTTTTTTCGCGCCGATAACAGGTGCTCAACGCCTATTGGCATCAAAGATTAGGAACTCAGTAGCAGCCAGGAGTTATCCTCTGGGTCAAATAGGTGCTCAACGCCTATTGGCATCAAAGATTAGGAACTATCCACATCAGCATTATTCACCACGCGGTTAGCGACGTGCTCAACGCCTATTGGCATCAAAGATTAGGAACTGTTTGCTGGAACGGCTACAACTGCGAAATTGTGAAGCGTGCTCAACGCCTATTGGCATCAAAGATTAGGAACTCTTTGGCTAAAAAAGAATAGTAAACTCCACTCAAAAAGTGCTCAACGCCTATTGGCATCAAAGATTAGGAACTTGTAATTGAATCGTCAATTGTTCAAGCCATTGAGGTGCTCAACGCCTATTGGCATCAAAGATTAGGAACTGCTTAACCAATTCATCAACCCAATGGTTTGTATATAGTGCTCAACGCCTATTGGCATCAAAGATTAGGAACTACTTTAAACAATTGTGGATGGGGCAAATTTAGCGGTGCTCAACGCCTATTGGCATCAAAGATTAGGAACTTGTAGAAGTCTCAGGGGTGGCAACAGCTTAATGATGTGCTCAACGCCTATTGGCATCAAAGATTAGGAACTCTTGAATTCATCAAGCGCAAAGCTCACAGCAGCATGTGCTCAACGCCTATTGGCATCAAAGATTAGGAACTGGCGATGCTTGAAGCCCTTGTAATATAGGCGTTCTCGTACAAGTTTACAAGCATCTATTTCCGGGGTCAACAAAACCGCTAAATTTTGAGCCAATGTTCAAAGACGGAGGTATTCCTGTTCCACAAACCTTATTTCCGTAAGGCGTTGACCATTTGGCAAGCACTTCGGGTAATTCTAAAAACGCGCAATTACAGTTCTGCTAAAGGTTTCCAGCTCAAACTTGCCTAAAGATGGCTTGACAATCACAGGTGCTTGCATCAGACAATCAAACATACCTGCTCTTCCACAGGCCATGCACCCTGACGGTTATACAAGGGCATTCCTTGCACACAGCGATCGCACAGACGTAGTAATAGTAAACTATCTTCTGTTACTAATACTTTCTCCAACTCCCAGCGCAATTTTTCGCGATCGCGTTGACTTAACCAACAGCGGAAGATCGAGTATTGAATGCGTTGACCGTAGCCTTGTAGCAGTTTATAAGCCTTACGCCAGCGCTTAGGGCAGCGGATGTCGTAGCAGATCAAATACCAATTTTTGGCTTCTGCCATTGTCCCACCTCACCGTACTACTAACCGACCAAACAAGCCACCTTCCCCCATCCATTCTTTTTCCAGGAGGCGAACTTCCAACTCTAATAAACGACGATAGGTGAGGGAATAGCCAGTGGCAGGATGTTTCCAACTTTCCTCCTTGCGGTGTTCGTACAGGCTAATCAGCTGGCGTCGCCCTGCTTCAGTTAACCACACCTGCGCTCCTCGAACTTCAAAGTCTGCGCGTACATCCCATTGTCCCCGGTTAATCGATGCCATAACTGTCATGTCTACCAGCGGCACTCGGAAAATTTCCATTAAATCTAGTGCTAGGGGTGAAGCTTGAGAGCGAGGCTGATGGTAAAAGCCCAGGGCAGGTTCTAACCCCACTGTTAAAATGGCGTTCATTACGTCTTTGATTAGTAAGGCATAACCAAAGCTCAAAAGGGTATTGAATCGATCTAGAGGTGGGCGACGATTACGACCACTAAAATGCAACTCTTTTGGGACTGCCTCTGAAATCAGATTGGGCAAGGCACCAAAGTACAAAGCCGCTAGGTTTCCTTCTAATCCCAGTAAGGACTCTAAGGATTTGGCTAGAGGAACTTGCTTGAGGACGAGTTGCATTTGAGCGATCGCTTGCTGCAACGCTTGCGGAACTTCTTTCATCCCCCTAGTCCCTCGCATCAAGAACTTGCGCTGTCCTTGTCCGCGACAAGTTACCAGTTTCCGCGCTAGTTTCAAGCAGGTATCGGGATTGCTTAAAGCAGCATACTGACGGATGCGGCGCTGGATACTACCTTGCCTTGTGTCAAAGCTACCTATATAGCGTCCTCCTCCTGAAATGAGATGCACTCCAATCTCGGAACCAGCACAAAAGTGTAATGCTTGGGTAGAAATTTGAGCGAAGCTGTGAAGAACAATCTGTCCTACCTGCCGAGCTGGGTAAGTTTCAATCGGCTGATTACGGCGGTTGATTTTGATTTGTTCCCCCGTTCGACCAACAGAGCTTCCGGGTTCCAAAACGTGAATCACCAAGCGTTCGTCATCTTGGGGAAACAGGCGAATGGGTTTCCACTCTCGGTCGTGAGCCAATCGCGCCTCTTCTGGCAAACATACGGGAGCGAGAGAGCAACTGGCGCACAAGCGCTCGTTGTCTGCTACTGGAGGACGGTGAGTAGACTGCCTAAGTTCTCGTGCTTGTTGAATCGCGGCTCGAACATCTGCACGTCCTGAGTCATCTAATGGCACATGAACCAGGACATTATCAGCGTGGTAGCGAATTCGACCTTCTTTGACGGTGATGCTTAGAGTGGATTCAAGCAGGCAAGCGTACGCGAGGATTTGTAAGCGATCGCTCTCCCAAGCTTGAGGTTGCTTGTTCTCATTTCGATAGCAGCGTCCTCGCTTGTGTTCGTAAGGGATGACTTGACCGTCGCGAGTGCGTAATGCATCCATGCGACCGCGCAACCCCAATTCCTCACTTTCGAGGAACAGTTCTTCCCACTCTTCATCCTCCTGTTTTTCAATTTCAACGTGCAATCTGCGTCCCGCAAAAACGGCTGCATCCTGCGTGTAAAGTTCTTCGACTTCTTCCAAATAGAAAAGACGGGGACAGTAGGCGAGGGCGTGAAGGGCAGAAACGCGAATAGTATTTTGTAACAGCGTCGGATATTTTAGAGTTGGCATAGCTAAGAATGCCTCAAAGCTCAATTGTTAAGCACCGAACGGCATCTGAGGTTTGTAGATCGGCAGATGTGAACTTTTGAATTTTAAAAGCACTTTAAACTTCAACACCGAGGGCAATCAAAGGGAGTTTCACAACTGCTGCAAATGTATCGAGGGAATCCTTAATACTGTGCTGTGTTAAACGCCAAAAGGCATCAAAGGACAGCAAGCTCAAGATGTTTGAATTTCAGTCCAAGCTGAATCAGGAGGTTGCCGCTGGTCGGATACATCTTGTAAGGAGTACCGCAGCCATCGAGTGTTTTGTGAGCCTACGTGGTCAACCCAATATGGCAAGGTTAACGAACCATTTTCATCCTGAAGCAACCAACGTAGTGCTTCACCATGATAGGTTTTAGGTAAAAGAGTGACAGCATTTACTAAGTCTCGACTTTCACCCAAACATAGCCCTCCAAAGCGTTCGATAGATTCAGGATGGGTCAATGCGATTTGTAGCCTTTCCTGAAGCGTCGGCTTTGCAGCATCAGTCCCTGCATTGACCCAAAGAATGAATTGGATATCGGTCAGCAACTGCTGATAGTCTGGTCGAGCGTTGCTAGGGTCGCTAATTTCCTTCTTCTTGAAACGACGAAATGTGCGAATAATGGTGGACTGAGTAGGTTCGGATAGCATTGCGATCGCTAACTTTGTCCCACAATGTTTGTACCGATCCATCTCACCAATTATCGAGAGCAGCATCCCATAAACTGTTGAGGGTGGAGGCACAAGATACGTTTCGGCATATTCGCGAGCGCGGGATTGACGAAAGCAGGCGATTGGAACCTCTACCTGAAGTGTAATCGTCGTCATTTTGTCAACTCCATCTGAGGTAATTGCAAATCTTTAGCAATTCTCTGCTTCAAAATCTCTACAGCAGTCTTGATGCCAGAGAGAACATTAACCCCAAGTTCCTCAAGCTGTTCGCCGTCTGGGGTATTAGCGATCGCTCCAGCAACCCATAATTCTTTTGGATTAATATCTTCTGCCTCAACTCGACGAATTAATTCAGGAACCAAGATTTCTTGCTCGTCATTTTCTTCAAAGCAATAGAGCAATCTTGGCGAAAAGTCATGAGTCCAACGCAGCACAAGGCTATCTGGAGAAAAGTCGTATAGGAATCGAGAATGATTGCCTGCTACCCCTCCTAAAGCCGTCAAGCCATCCAAAACAGCGATTGTTCGAGATTTGTCTTTAAGGCGATCGGGCGTGAGGGCAAAGCCATATTGATAACGGGTTGCATGAACTTCCGTTCCATAAAGCGATGTGCGAACCTTTTGACCACTAGCGGCGTTGAAGGTGATATCTCCTGCATAGGGTGTTGTGGAAACAGCACGGGTGACTTCCAACACTCCACGTTTGGCAGTTGTCGTACCCTTCGCCGCCGTCTTCTTGCCTTTAGGCTTAGCTTCATCAGAGGCTTCCACTTTTGCTCCCTCTGCCTTCATAAATCCCAACACATCGTCATCAATGTAGAGATCATCATCAAAGCTTGGGTTCTGCCAAGTGTTGTCATTTTTATCATCGTTCCATTGCCGATTCACAGCGTATTCACCACCGCAAGTCTGCCAGTAGTATCGCAATGCCCATCGAATTGCCTCGGCTGAAACAGTGGTGTGAACCTCGCCTTTCCAAAGAATTTTTTGCAGAGTCGTAATATTCCCCTCGTTCTCACCCCGATTGTTTGCAGAAGTTCCATAGCCAGTCAAAACATTGCCAAACAAATGTAGAGTCATCGTGTCTTTCCTGCGATCGCTAGTTATTTACTGTGTATCAAAACCTAGTCATCCCATCCCAATACAGAAGCCTGCTCTTGAGGTGGTTCCTGGTCAAAAGCCTGCTCTTGAGGTGGTTCCTGGTCAATATCATCCTCGGCACTCTCTTCACCCAAAAGCTGACGCATTACTACCTTGCCGGGGTAGCTGGCGAGTGCTAGCAAGGCTAAATCCCGTGATTTCTTCCACTGGTTCTCTTGTATTACAAATTGCATCAACTCTTGCCAATGGTCTTTTAGTGTAGGAAGCTTGCCAGCACGAGACCAGAAGTCTGCAATAAATTCACGAAACGATGCAGCATTTTTGCAGCGTCCCAAGCTAGTCCGAATCCGAACCGTCACTTTGTCAAAGTTGGGTTCTTCCCCCTGCTTTGTCTTAGCAGCAGTTTGGCCATAGGTGTAATACAAAGCTTCATGACAAGTTCGCACAAACTGTTTTTCGCGTTCATCTGTTTGCACTTTTTGCATCACTTTATAGAGTCCTCCTCGTTCATAAGCTAATCGTTGAAAGAGTTCATTACTATTCACTTTGTCTGCAATTCCTGTATACCAAGGTTGCGATCGCCTCAAATTTTCAGTAATTAATTCCCTAGCAAAACTACTAGCGATAAACGCCCCTTCCTTGCTTTTCACAGGCTTATCCCTTAGAAAATCTCGACAAACCTGGTAGTTATGACAGACTGTTGCATTCGCTTCTACGACGTATAAATCTGTGCGAGTTTTCTGTTGCGTTGCCCATGCAACCGTACCCAGCGTCAATACCTGACAACGAGGTACAGGAAAGGTATTGGCTAGTCTTACAGTGGTTTCATAGGTGAGAAACCGTAACCCTGCATCTCCTAAACCACAGGCATAGAAGTCTTGATAGGCAGCATTGCGGAGATTAGTGTTTTGCCGATACTTTGCGTACTGCTGTAAATCAAGAATTTCTGGAACAACTAGCGCATATTGGGCGCGTTTATCCCGTAGACGCGATCGCAAGGTGTAGTAGTAGCAGGCGACGGGTGCAAAGAGCAATACCAATGCATTTTCAGGAGTTTCCTCAAAGCTCGTGTTTGCGCTGAACGCTACATGGCGAACGACAGCACCAGGATTTAGCCACCCGGCAACACTTATAGGTTTTCTCAAGAAGTTGCCTTGATCATCACAGAGATTACTAGCAAAATCTTGATAGACATAACTCCTCAGTTTTTTGTAAGACACCTGCGTTTGAACTGCATCTTCACCTTCAAACTGAAATGATTGGGTAGTCACTCCATCCGCTTTATGGGTGCTGTTATGTTGCAGGAAAGTTCCTAAAATTCCCTGGTGAACGATCGCCTGAGCATCTACCCGCATTGATCGCGAGTCTAGTCCTCTAAGTGAAATTAAGCCCTCGTTCAGTTGAAACGACTCGTGCAGCAGCCATGCTAATGATTTCTGGTCTTGCCCCTCCCACCGCAACACAACTTGTCGGGGATTACTTAGATCCCATTGCATTCCTTCAACTGGGGTAATTTTCTCTTGCTCCAGTTGTTTGAGGGTCATGTACAACCCAGCCAAACCCGCCCGATGAAGCAGCGTATAAGCAGGATCGCCCAAACGAAACACTAGCTCTTGCATGGCTCAGCCCCCGTTTCCTCGCAATAAGTAATCTCTTCGGGTGGGGCTATCGGGTAGAATCGGCAGCGTCGCCATTCCCGCAGACTTTTAGGAATACGAATTGGCACTGTCCATCCCTGTGCTTCTCGCATGAATGACTTATCTTCACGCTGATTAGCCGCTTCCCCAATTGCTCCTAAATCTTGTTGAAGCAGCACCGTAACGGTGCCACCCGCTTGACGGAGTGCATCAGGATAGGTACACCAGTTGTCATCTAGCCAACGGGAATGAACCTCTTGTTCTACACGGGAAGTAAGATGCACTAAGATAGCAGCTAAATCAGCCTGAGAAACTGCTGCTCTTCCCGACAATTGTTGGATCAGTGCCTCTCCCGTTGAGAATTCCTCTGATGAGTAAGGATGTTGATCGTTCCGATAAATCAGTGCGAGGCGTGTTCCTTCCTCCTTACAAGTCATTCGCCGATTTAAACGTCCTAAGCGTTGAATTAAGGCAGCAGCAGGGGCGATCGCACAAACGAGTAAATCTGCGCTCAAATCCAGCGACATCTCACAAACTTGGGTAGTCACAGCAAACACAGCCTCTTCACTGGCAAACGCCTTAACGACTGCCTGGTGTTTTTTCAGGCGATCGCGGTAACGATACCGACTGTGATAAATCAGTGGTTGAATATCAGGAAACTGCTTTGTAAATCTGGATTTAGCTGCCCGATAGAGGTTAATGCAACTCGGCACCGAATTTGTTACCCAAAGTATTTTTTGTCCTTGGTTGAGAGCCTCCATCACAGGCTCCCAGAGTTCCGGGGCATCCTCAGGCGTTGTTGCTTCTGGTATCCATTGAATTTGATATCGCGGCAGTTCTTCTAACTCTTTTGGACCTTCGATTGGTTCATCCAATTCCTCACCTAGTTCTGCCATCACCTCTCGAATTTTTTGCAATTGCTCTCTTGTGAAACTGGCACTCATGAGTAGAATCTTTGCCCCTTGAAAGGTTTTGAGGAATTTGAGCAATGCCCCAAAGAGGCGGTGGTCATAAGAGTGAACCTCGTCGAAGACAAAAGTAGCATTAGCGATCGCTGCCCAGGCATATAAGGGCTTGCGGTTGTTCTGAATCAGACCCAACACAGTATCAACTGTGCAAACAATCAACTTCTTACGCCATGCTTGAAACGCTACCAGTCGAGAATCTGTCCCCTCTGGATCGTCCTCTTCTGAACCATCCGAGTCACCAGAGAACAGTAACTCGCGATCAAGGTCTGCACGGGAATGCATTAAGTCAGCTTCGATTTGAGTCCCATTTACATAGTCAATAAATCCTTGAGATGCAGTGCCCGTTGTCGGGTAGCAGAAAAATAGTCGTCGTCCCTCAGCATTTAACTTCGCCCACTCATACGCTCCTACGGTCTTACCAGTGCCGCAACCAGCTTTTACCAGCGTGACTCGCTTTTGAGATGCTGCCATATCTTGCTGAAATGGACGTAGTGGTTTACCATCCAACTTTTGATCGACTAGCGTTTGCAACTCTGTTTGAGTCAAGGCAAGATGCAAAACCTCTCGCATCCAATCTTTAAAATCTTCCTCAGCTTGAGGTAGAGCAGATCCTGCCAAGTCTGCTGCAATCACCGTTGCCTTAACTGCTGCTGCAAACTTTTTCTGCTCCCAATTCAACCCGTTTTCTAGCTCAACAAACTTATCCCTTAGAACAGTTAAGGCTTTGCAGAGTTCATCTTTTGACCACTTTTCAGGAGGTAGGTCTGGAAGTTGCTTCGGCAGCCCTAGAGACTGGCTGCCCATACTCAACACACTCCGAAAATCTGAATGATGGGTGTAGATGATTAGTTCATCCCCTGTACTGTATGGAATCAGCGCAATCTCCCCAGAAGGCTGCTTGTTCGGACCAACGCCAATTTTGAGATGATGTCCCATTGCTGCCCAAACAGCGATAATCAAATCTGAGTTTGGGGATTGTCTTAGCCATTTCCGAAAAGTAGGAACATAAAGCGCCAGAATGCCGCTAATGACTTCGTGACGCAACATTTGACGATCAAAATGTTCATGAGAGGAGTTGAGGATTTGCTTACGCCAAGCAGCCAGCGTTGGGTCTGACGGATCGATCGTCTTGAGATATACCATTTCCTGAAAGTGCTGGTTTGCCTTGCCCCAATCATGCAGGTAGGCTCCCAAACGCACAGTGTTAGCAAAATGCTCAAACTGAATTGTTTTATCCAAGCCCAGTTGTTGAAGAATTCGTAAGCCTAGCTCTTCAACCAACACATCTGCTGCTTGCATCACACAGCTAATATGTCCGGTATATTTAGCGGCTCCTCTTGCACGGTCGTTTATAGCTTCATCAGGAGAAAGGGATTTAGCCAGCAAGGTCTTAAACACTTAGACCCCCTTAATAGGCAAGAAAAATCCGCAGCCCATGTGCCGTTTTCCTCCAATTCCCGATTGCTGCAATTTGATCGAGTCTTCATCGTTCAAACCTGAAACTTCAGTTGTAAAGCCCACAACGGTGAAGCGCTGGATCTTAATAGTTTTACGAGAAGGAAATCCTTCTCTATCGACAGGAATAGAAACCTCTCCAGAAATCCCTAACTTTGTTATTTGGCGCTTGGCTGCCTCTAAAAACGCCTCTGGTTGGGTGTAGTCTTTGCCCTTGATCGTGACAATCCTAGCTCGTAGCCTTTCTGATGGACGCAATGTGTAAACTTTGGGGATGCCAATCTGAATCTCGTGCTTCCCAATGCTGATTCGCTTTCCTGCTAATCGGTAAACCAAAGGAATTTTGGAAATCGGAACTCGAATTCTTAAGCAAGATTGCTCTGTAAGGAGAATCTTGCCCTGCTTATCAGCAAAACCAGGAATTGTCAGGACACCGATTTCAGGATGCAGCCTTATCTCTGGAATGAAATGTACCAGAGCTGCATAGAGACCATAACCGTGATCGGCAGGAAGTGTCTTGCCTTGAACCGAAAAACTTAGATCGACAAACGGTTCGAGACCGTTAACTGCATCCTGTGATGCAGTCCCTACAGATGCAATCACTATAAAACTCCTTCAAAGCTCAAATGTGATGCGGATCTCAAATGCTTAAAACCTTTGCGGCTTCTGAGGTAATACGAGGCACGATTACACCATTAATTTCAATGCCTCGCTCTTTTCTAGCTTGGTGGATTACCTTTGATAATTAAAACATCTGAATAAAAGATAGCTTTTAAAGCTGCGGGTGTCAATTAATATGCTCAACGCCTAGTGGCATCAAAGGTTTAGAGCTAACTAGGTTATGTTGAGCCTAGCTGCTCAGCCTTACTTCTATTTTTTCTACCTTAGAAAATTAAAAGTTCTCAACACCTGATGGAATCTGAGGCTAACAGTCAACATAACACGGAGTAGACTGAACCCGCGTATGTCTCTAGCATTCTGGCTGGCAATATCAGGGCAAACAGCTCTGCCTTACTTAAGGAAGTACTCGGCAAACGCCATTCTGGATCGGTGTAGTGATGACCTTGGCGTCGGTTGAACTCCAAGGGGACATTGAAGCTTGCGCGATCGCGCAAGAACGCCAAGTCACTGCGAATTGTCCGTTCGCTGACTTCTAATGCTTCAGCAAGATTCCCAGTTGTTGGTCGTTGTCCGCTTCGCAACAACGAATCAATCTGCAAGCAGTCTATTAATTCAGTAGTCCGCGGTCTGTTGTTTCTTTCTTGTCAATTAACTAATGACCAATGATTAATACGCTGGTCCTGCTAAGCAGGAGACAGCGATGCCGAGTGCTGAACCCACAATTACTTGAAACGGCGTATGTCCCAGTAACTCCTTGAGACGGTCTTCGTTAAACTTGTGATGTTCTTGAAATAGCTCATCAATGATTTGGTTCAGGATGCGAGCTTGCTTACCAGCAGCCTGACGGACGCCAGCGGCATCGTACATGACGATAACGGCAAAAATGGTGGCGAGTGCAAATTCAATACTGTCCCATCCCACCGTTTGTCCAATGCCGGTTGCCAGCGCTGTTACCAATGCTGAATGAGCGCTTGGCATCCCGCCAGTGGTGACTAAGACGCGCACATTCACCTTGCCATGTTGGGCTAAGTCGATGATCAGCTTGGATGCTTGAGCGATTAAACAAGCTAAGGTCGCAACCAATAGCACATGGTTTTCTAGGATGTTGGCAAAGTCCTGCATTTTGTTTTGCGTTGGGTAAAAGCGAGCAGCATGGTCTGTATGAGCGTTAAGGAGTGAGGGGTCGAGAATTCAGGATGAAACAAACGGATCATCCTGCTGATTTTCTAGTGAGTGCGAGTAGTAATGAAATCTGCGATCGCTATCAGGGGATTGGCTTTTTCTCCAAAGGTTGCCAATTCTCCTTTGGCAGCGTCAATCAGTTGCCGAGCCTTCGATGAAGATTCCTCAAGTCCCCAAAGTCGCGGGTAAGTTGCCTTTTGTGCTTGGATATCTTTCCCGGCAGTTTTACCCAACTCCTCCTGAGTCGCCGTGATATCCAAAATGTCATCCACAATCTGAAACGCCAACCCAATATTTTGGGCATAGCGAGACATCCGGTGCAAGTTTTCCGATTCGGCTCCCGCTAAAATCGCGCCGCAGACCACACAAGCTTCTAAAAGCGCACCTGTTTTGTGGGTATGAATGAAATTGAGCGTTTCTTCCTGAATATCCGGCTTTCCTTCAGATTCCAAATCAACGACTTGACCGCCCACCAATCCGGCAGCGCCAACCGCTTTGGCTAACTGAGCAATCACCTGCAACACTCGCGCTGCCGGGACATTCTGGGTATTTGAGGCAATGAACTCAAAGGCGTATGCCAATAGACCATCCCCAGCCAGAATAGCAATATCTTCACCATAAACCTTATGGTTGGTCAATTTGCCCCGCCG
Organism: Coleofasciculus sp. H7-2; assembly: GCF_042747725.1. Lineage (NCBI taxonomy): Bacteria > Bacillati > Cyanobacteriota > Cyanophyceae > Coleofasciculales > Coleofasciculaceae > Coleofasciculus > Coleofasciculus sp. H7-2. The sequence continues at coordinate 39,496 of NZ_JBHZGO010000007.1, read as the reverse complement.
GTAGTCGTCGTTATCCATCGCCGGTAAGTCATCGTGAATCAATGACATGGTATGAACCATCTCCAGGGCGCAGGCAGTTGGCATCGCCATTTCTAGGGTGCCTCCAGCCAGTTCGCAGCTGGCAAGGCAAAGAATGGGACGCAGGCGCTTGCCTCCAGCCAAAAGCGAGTAGCGCATCGCCTCATAAATCTTCTCTGGATACGTGAGTGGGAGGGAACTATCCAGAGCTGCTTCTACCAGAGCCTGTTGTTGAGTCAGGTAGGTTGAAAGGTCAAAGGTCGCCGATTCACCTTTGGGGGCATGAAGGTCATCTGTCGCTAACATCCCGTGATTCCTTGTAGCACAGTCGTTTCCGTAACAATTTTACGGGGCTTTGGGTCACAAAAAGTGATGAGTTATGAGTTATGAGTGTTGAGTTATCGAATTAGTCCTCGCGCCTCGAACCGGATTCATTCAAAACTCAAAACTAGAGAAAGCGCTGGCTGTAGCTCCAGACTGTATTTTGCAGCAGCATGGCAACAGTCATCGCGCCAACCCCGCCGGGAACCGGGGTGATAAACTGCGCTACCTTTTGGACGGAATCAAAGTGGACATCTCCCACCAAACGGGAGTTACCGGCGTCGTCGGTGACGCGATTGATGCCGACATCGATGACGACAGCACCGGGTTTGACCATCTCGGCGGTAATCAGCGCTGGACGCCCTACGGCTGCCAGCAGAATATCAGCGTTGCGGGTAATGGCTGGGAGATCGTGCGATCGCGAGTGGGCGATGGTAACGGTGGCATCTGCGTCTAAGAGCATCAAAGCCAACGGCTTACCCACTAGGATACTGCGCCCCACGACCACTGCCTGTTTCCCCTTCACATCAATCTGGTATTCCTGCAACAGGCGCATGACTCCGGCTGGCGTGCAGCTGCGTAAACCAGCTTCAGAGCGCACCAGTCGCCCCAAGTTGAGGGGGTGCAGTCCATCGGCGTCTTTATCTGGATCGATTTGATGCAGCAGGGAAACAGCATCCAAGTGGTTGGGTAGGGGCAGTTGAACGAGAATTCCATCAACCCGCTCATCTTGATTCAGGGTTTCAATGACTTGCTCTAGTTCTGAAGAGGTGGTTTCTGTCGGGAAATGCTTCCCATAGGAGGCAATCCTTACTTTGGCACAGGCGCGTTCTTTATTCCGCACGTAAGCAGCGCTGGCTGGATTATCGCCAACCATCAGCACTGCTAGTCCCGGAGGGCGTCCCGCAGTGGCTTGTATTTGCTGAATTTGATCTTGTAGCTGTCCGTAAATTCGTTCAGCTAGGGCTTTACCGTCTAACAGTTGGGCGATTGATTCGTCCATTGTGGTGTCAAGAATGTGGGCAGGAATTTCCTATGTGGGGATGAAACAGATCGCATCTGTCATAGGATAGTTTCGCAGATTTCCCGCCCTGACTGCCAAGGTATAAGAGAGAAAAGTAACGCGATCGCGTTTTTCCTTTTGCCTTGCGGGGCGATTTCCTTTGCCTTCTTTGCGTTTAATCTTATTTGAGGCAGTCCTGCCCGACTGTAAATATCTGGAAGATTAACTATATTATTTGTACCAGTCAGAGCCATCTGGATGGGGAAGAGTATTCCTACTCAAACAGTGAGAAACTGGAGATTTGCCCAGTGCAAGATATGAGGTTAGTCAAAATCCGGGTATTGCAATTCAGCACCACACTACTACTGGGTGGGTTGTTCGGCTGCGGTCATGTGGCTCAGTCTGGATTGGGTCTGTTTAACAACCGCAATGTCCCGATCGCCAGTATCAGCGATCTTCAACAGAGTTATGAGGGCAACCCGACGGTTTACCTGCAAGGTAAGGTAGCATCTCAAGCGCCTTTTGTGGGAAGCGGCGCTTATGAGTTGCGAGATGCGACGGGAAAAATATGGGTTTTCACCAGCCAGAGTCTTCCCGATCGAGGAGATGAAGTTTTAATTAAGGGGAAGGTGCAGTATCAAAGCATTCCCTTGGCGGGGAAAGATTTAGGAGAAGTTTTTCTTCAGCAGCAGGAACAGCTAGACCGGAAGCCAGCGAAGAAGGGAGTGCCTTTACTACCGGAAGGAACCTATGAACAATAAACCAATTGTTGAGGTAGCGATCGCCATCCTCTATCGCCACGGCAAATTTCTTCTCCAGCTGCGAGACAACATCCCCGGTATTCTCTACCCCGGACACTGGGCATTTTTTGGCGGGCACCTCGAACCAGGAGAAACCCCAGAAGCAGCCCTGAAACGGGAACTGCTGGAGGAAATCGGCTATGTACCAGAGGTCGCATCATTGTTTGACCCTTATCCGGACACCTACGTTTTTCGCCACGTTTTTCACGCACCGCTGACCGTGGAACTCAACCATCTGGTACTAGGAGAAGGCTGGGATATGGATTTATTAACACCTGAAGAAATTCAACGCGGTGAGCGTTACTCTGAAAAAGCAGGGCAAGTGCGACCGTTAGGTCCTCCTCACCAAAAAATTTTGCTGGATTTTATGGACAAGTTTCCCCAATTGGCTGCGTAGCCAGAGGCATAACTTTTTAATTGTTATGAATCCCGATTTCAAAAACTCAACATGATGCAATCAGCAAACAAATTACCGCGATGGGTCGTTTTAGGATTGGCATTTCCCCTCGCCGTTCTTAATGGTTGGCTATTGCTGCTCGTATTGCAATATTTTCAACCTCTGGTTAGCGTTTTTGTTGCCGCACTCTTGCTAGCTTTTGTATTAGATTATCCTATCCGGTTTTTACAGCAACAAGGAGTTAAACGGAACAATGCGGTCGTTGCCGTTTCTCTGGTGGCATTGCTAATTTTAGTAGGTTTAGGACTTACCTTAGTTCCGATCATTTGGCAACAGCTCAACGAACTGGCTAATATCTTGCCTAGTTGGATTGATTCGGGTAGGCAACAACTCCAAGCTTTTCAAATTTGGGCTGAAACTCAGCAACTTCCGATTAATTTAGGCGGGATAGTTACTCAACTAACAGACCGATTATCCAGTCAACTCCAAAATGTAACGGGGAGAATTCTTAATTTTGCCTTTGATACGATTGGCAGTGCTGTTAATGTCCTGCTAACGGTGGTTCTAACTTTCTACCTGATATTAAATGGGGATCGTCTTTGGGACGGAATTTTTAAGTGGTTTCCGGCTAGCTTTAGTTCCCAAGTAAGGCAAGCTCTCCGCGAGGATTTCCACAATTATTTTATTGGTCAGGCGACGTTTGCTGCTTGGAGTGGATTTGTCATCACGCTGGCTTTTTTGGCTTTGCGAGTGCCTTTAGGATTACTGTTTGGAATTGCCATTGGTTTTTTAGCTCTTTTTCCCTTTGGTACTGGAGTCGGTATCAGCATTGTTAGTCTGCTGGTGGCATTACAAAACTTTTGGCTAGGGGTGGAAATTTTAGCTGTAGCCGCCGCCATCGATCAAATCAATGCTAATTTCATTGCGCCTCGCATTTTAGGTGGTTTTACTGGCTTAAATCCTGTTTGGATTTTGCTTTCGCTGTTGATAGGAGCGAAGCTGGGAGGGCTGTTGGGGCTATTAACTGCCGTACCTTTAGCGAGTTTCATCAAAAGTAGCGCCGATAGCTTGCGCGACGGCAAATGGAATGAGATAGAAGAGATTGAATCTGAATCTACATCATTAAATGTTTCGCCTGTCATAGCTCCCAAGAGCTTAGCTAGCGATGCCGGGAGTTGATAGCGATGTAGAAGCAGCACCAGAAGTAAAAATAATCATATTTAGTATAGTTTTGGAGCAACCAATGCTTAAGCAAATTATCCTTGAAAACTGGAAAAGTTACCGTAATGCAGTGCTTCCGATTGACCCATTGACTTTTTTAATTGGTACTAATGCCAGTGGGAAATCCAATGCGCTTGACGCCTTGGAATTTCTGAATCGAACGACACTTGATAAGAAAATTGCAAATGCTTTAACAATTGATTCAGCCTTTCCTGGTATTCGAGGAGGTATAGAGTGGGCTACATGGAAACCCCAAACACAATTTACATTAAAAGCATTAGTTCAAGGAGAAAATGGAACGATAGATTACCTGTATACCATCACTGTGGAAACTAAACCGCGTGTTCATCTATTTGCTGAATCTCTCGTCCGGATCAAAAAGAATTCCTTAACTAGCAACAATACTCAAGTCCACTTATTTAAAACAAATGAACCATTGAGCGATACCATCAGAGTACAGTTTTATAAAGATAATAAACCTGACTTTCAGCTATTAACGCATTGCTTTTATCCATTTTTAACAATTGCTGCTGCTATAGATACTAATAAAGAAGTGATTGAAGGTGCTAAGGTAGTTTTGCATAGTTTGCAAAATATTTTTATTCTCAATCCTATTCCTTCGATGATGCGGTCTTACTCGCCGCTTTCTGACAGTCTTGAAAGTGATGCATCTAATATTGCGGGTGTGGTAGCAGCATTGCCTGATGAACGCAAAGCTGAGGTAGAATCTACATTATCTACCTACGTGAAGCATTTACCAGAAAGAGATATTCAAAGAGTGTGGGCAGAACCAGTGGGAAGGTTTAAAACAGATGCAATGCTTTACTGTGAGGAATTATGGAAACCAGGTGAAACTACAGAAATTGATGCCAGAGGAATGTCGGATGGAACGCTAAGATTTTTGGCGATTCTTACAGCACTTCTCACACGCCCCGAAGGGAGCCAATTGGTAATCGAAGAGGTGGACAATGGACTTCATCCATCCCGTGCAGATTTGCTTTTAAGAATGCTAAGAGAAATTGGTGAAAAGAGAAAAATTGATATATTAGTTACTACCCATAATCCAGCTTTACTCGATGCATTAGGGCCAGAAATGGTTCCTTTTGTAGTTGTGGCGCACCGAGATACAGAAACTGGAGAAAGCAAGCTAACCCTTCTAGAAGATATTGAGAATCTTCCTAAGTTAATGGCATCCGGGCCATTGGGCAAGCTGGCAACAAAAGGTGCTATTGAAAGAAGCCTTTCTGGTACTAATTAATTTAGGTATGAGAAAGGTTCTGATAATTGACACATCGATTCTCTGCGTTTGGTTGAAAATTCCTAAAATGGAAACTTGTGGAGCGGCTCCTGAGCAGTGGGATTTTGAGCGTGTTGATAAGCTCATAGAAGAAGAAAAGAGTAAAGGTACAACATTGGTACTTCCTTTAGCAACAATTCTGGAAACAGGTAATCACATTGCTCAAGCTGCCTCTAGACGCTATGAAACAGCCCAAGCTTTAGCAAAAATTATGACAGAAGCAGCCGATGAAAAATCACCTTGGGCTGCTTTTACTCACCAGTCGGTTCTTTGGGAAGCAGAAGGATTGAAAAAGTTAGCTTCGGAATGGCCTAATTTAGCAACGCGAAAGACTTCTATCGGCGATGCCACCATCAAAACTGTGGCTGAATACTATGCCAAAATGGGGTTTCAAGTGAAAATTCTAACGGGTGATAAAGGTCTAAAAGCACACGAGCCAACTACGCCTGCGCCAGCTCCCAGGCGCAGGAGAAGTCAACCTTGAGAAGACAAGGCTAACAAATGTTTTTTGAAGCAACGCCGATAGTTTGGCACAACGGAAAGTTAGTTGAACGGGAAAATGCTGCGCCTTCTATTGCTAGCCATTCTCTGCATTTAGGGATCGGCGTTTTTGATGGGATTATGGCTTATTGGAATAGCGATCGCTATTACATTCATCGCTTAGATGCACATCTAGACCGCCTTCGCAATGGTTCTACACACATAGGATTGGGATTTTCCTGGTCGAACGAAGACCTGAAAGCAGGTATTTGGGCACTTTTAGAGGCAGTTCCGGCAACAAATTACTATATCCGACCGATTGTTTATCGTTCGGTGCCACAACTGAACTTTAACGATACAATGCCGGTCGATGTGACCATCTTGGCAGTGACAATTCCACGGGATGTAAACAAATCTCTGACTTGCCACATTTCCCCTTATGAACGGGTTTCTGGTAACGCAATTCCAGTGGCGTGGAAACTCTGTGGAACTTATGTAAACAGTTATTTGGCTCGTCGTGCTGCTGAAGTGGCTGGATTTAATGATGCTATTTTGCTTGACTCTCAGGGGAGAATTACCGAAGCTGCGGTAGCTAATCTTTTTCTTCTGCAAAAGGATACAGTAATTACGCCAGCGCTAACTCCCAATATTTTCCCTGGGATCACCCGCGCCACACTGCTTGATATTGCAGAGGAATTGGGAATTAAAGTGGTTGAACGGGATGTGCGACCGGAGGAATTAGGGAATTTCGACGGAGCTTTTCTTGCTGCGACAATGATGGAGTTGAAGCCTGTGGCAACGATTCATCCTCATCAATATGATTCGCTAAATCATCCTCTATTTCGACGCTTTTTGAAGGAATTTCGAGAAATTACGCATCAATAATTGCGATGTCAGAACCCATGTCAATGAAAAGGTAGTTGCAATTGAAAAAGAGACGTACTCTGTCTAGATTAGGATTGTCACTATAAACTAAGTAATCTTCCCATGTGGCAGGTTGCCATTGCGGAATGGAAGTATTAACAGTTGTTTGGCTGATTTGGGGAATTGAAGAAGTCATAGGTCAAGGAAAGTCCCAAAGCGTTACTGTAATTTTAAGATTGTTTGCTAATAGACAATGCCTAAATTGGTATAAAGTCTTAGCGGATATTTGAAAAGTTGCTGACAATACACCAACCCTTTGGAGATCCCCCTTGCATCCCCCGATAAATTGAGGGACTTTGAGGATCTTCCCCCAATTTATCAGCGGGCTAGGGGGGATCGGTTACTTCTCAAACATCCTCTTAGCGGCGCGGTGATCCAAATCCTCTTAAGGATTGAAATTGCGGTAGAGTCAAAAAAGGTTCAAGCTGATTGTCCGCGTCTTTATGAATTACTCTGCGTCTACCCCAACAGATCCCGATCAACCTAAAATCCGTAATGCTGATACGCGAGAGGTGGATCGCAGCAAGCTGAGTAAGATGTACCACCATTATGTAGAAGTGAAGGATAAATATCCTCATGCGCTGCTGCTGTACCGGGTGGGAGACTTCTTTGAAACCTTTTTTCAGGATGCGATCGCTGTATCGAGAGAACTCGAACTCGTCCTCACCAGCAAGCAAGCCGGAGAAATTGGTCGGGTGCCGATGACGGGAGTGCCGCACCATGCTTGGGAACGCTACACGACTCAGCTGGTGGAGAAGGGGTATGCCGTGGTGATCTGCGATCAGGTAGAAGACTCTGCCGATACTGACCCAGGAAAGCTGGTGAAGCGCGAGGTGACGCGGATTCTCACTCCCGGTACGTTGCTGGAAGAGGGAATGCTGAATGCGCGTCGCAATAATTACCTGGCGGCGGTGGTCATTGCCGGGAATCATTGGGGTTTAGCTTATGCAGATATTTCTACTGGGGAATTTCTGACTACCCAATCGAGCGAATTAGAGCATTTGACGCAAGAATTGTGCAGAGTGCAGCCTTCTGAGGTTTTGGTGCCAACGAATGCGCCAGATTTAGGCAGTTTGCTGCGACCGGGGGAGACTTCCGAGCATTTGCCGAATTGTTTGCCCCCATCTTTTTGTTATGCATTGCGATCGCAAACTCCTTTTACTGCGGGTGAATCGAGACATCGACTGTTGCAGCGGTTTAAAGTGCGAAGTCTAGAAGGACTCGGTTGCGAACACCTCCCCCTTGCTGTCCGCGCTGCGGGTGGTTTGCTGGAATATCTAGAAGACACCCAGAAAGAAAACCCCGTCCCTCTCCAGTTCCTCCGCACCTACACCCTCAGCGATTATCTAATTCTCGACCACCAAACCCGCCGCAATCTAGAAATTACGCAAACTGTGCGGGATGGCACCTTTCACGGTTCCCTGCTTTGGTCGTTGGATAGAACTAGCACGGCGATGGGGGGACGTGCCTTGCGGCGGTGGTTGCTGCAACCTCTACTGGATATCAAAGGTATTGCAGCGCGGCAAGATACGATTCGAGAATTAGTCGAAAATAGCTTCCTGCGGCAAGATTTGCGTCAATTGTTGCGGCAAATTTACGATTTAGAACGGCTAACGGGTCGCGCTGGTTCCGGCACGGCAAATGCCAAGGATTTAGTTGCTTTAGCGGATTCTTTGGCAAAATTACCGGAATTAGCCGAACTGGTGGCGGATGCTTACTCTCCCTTTATGAGAGCTTTGCAGAAGGTGCCGCCGGAATTGGAACAACTGGCAAAGCAACTCAGCGCCCATTTGGTAGACGCGCCTCCCATCCATATCAAGGAAGGCGGTTTGATTCGCCCCAGTGTGAATGTCCAGTTGGATGAAATGCGAAGTCTTGCCCAAGAGGATCAGCAATGGGTTGCCAATTTGGAGGTGACGGAGAAGGCGCGAACCGGAATTTCGACGCTGAAGGTGGGCTTTAATAAGACATTTGGTTACTACATCAGCATCTCTCGCACAAAAGCCGACCAAGTTCCCGATAACTATATCCGCAAGCAAACTCTGACAAATGAGGAACGCTACATTACTCCGGAGTTGAAGGAGAGAGAAGCGCGGATTTTGACGGCGCGGGATGACTTAAATCGCCTGGAATATGAGATTTTCACTTCTTTAAGAGAAGAGGTGGGGCAATACGCCGAACAAATTCGCACGATTTCTCGTGCGGTGGCGGCGGCTGATGTGTTGTGTGGTTTGGCTGAGGTGGCGGTTTATCAGGGTTATTGCTGCCCTCAGATGGTGGAAGGTCGGGAAATTCGGATTATTGATGGGCGTCATCCGGTGGTTGAGCAGTCTTTGCCATCTGGGTTTTTTGTGCCGAATTCGACTGGGTTGGGGAGAAAGGGGGATACGAACCGCAAAGACGCAAAGAGCGCGAAGGAAGAAGGGGAAGAAGAGGAAAGACCAGATTTAGTGATTTTGACGGGTCCGAATGCGAGTGGGAAGAGTTGTTATTTGCGGCAGGTGGGGTTAATTCAGTTGATGGCGCAAATTGGTGGTTTTGTGCCAGCAAGGGCGGCGACTTTGGGAATATGCGATCGCGTTTTTACTCGTGTCGGTGCGGTAGATGATTTGGCGACGGGTCAATCTACTTTTATGGTGGAGATGAACGAGACGGCGAATATTCTCAATCACGCAACGGCGAAGTCTCTGGTTCTGTTAGATGAAATTGGTCGGGGGACGGCAACGTTTGATGGTCTTTCGATTGCTTGGGCGGTGGCGGAGTATCTTGCCAGTGAAATTCGGTCGCGGACGATTTTTGCCACTCATTACCACGAATTGAACGAACTTGCTTCAATTTTGCCCAATGTGGCAAATTACCAGGTGACGGTGAAGGAGTTACCCGACCAAATTATCTTTTTGCACCAGGTGCAACCGGGAGGCGCTGACCGTTCCTATGGCATCGAAGCGGGGCGGCTGGCAGGTTTACCCGCACCCGTGATTCAACGCGCCAAGCAGGTGATGAGCCAAATTGAAAAGCATAGCAAAATTGCTATCGGGCTGCGCCAAGGTGGGCAGGTAGAGGAGTCATCTACCTTCTAGGGAGGAAATGCATAATTCTGTCTTTTTGACAAGATAATTTTCCCCCGGCTCAGTCCACTTGATAAATAATCAAGCGGAACTGAAATTACTAAATCTTTATACAAGATTGCCAACAATTCAGTATTTTCTGGGTTTCAATTGGGCATCTGGAGGGCGCACATTAGTATTAGGGATCAGTCACCGTAGTTCTACTAAAAAAAGATTGATTAGGGAACTAATTTCCAGGGTGTTAGTGTCTAAATTCCTATCAACCAGTACGCATTAGCGCTTTTCGTAGCAGCTCTAAACGAGTTAGCGTTCCGAAAGGTGGCATCTCCAAAAGGAGATTTGCAGCATTAACGAGAAGGCTCACTTCAGAAATTAGGGAAAAGCATTCTGCAAGTCAATCAAGACTCAATTTGCAGAAAAACTTTAACTTTTTCCGGAGCTTGTAAGCATCAGGATGCATATACCACTACATTTAATGCCCTTTGTAATAACAACACCCCTCGCAACGTTTGCTATGGAAGAAGTTACCACCGCTGGCTTTCCCACAGAAACTATCGCTCAAAAAACTAGCCAGCTAAATCTAATTGTTCAGGCTTTGGTGTTGACGGGCATTTTATCTTTGACCGCTACGCTAACGCTTCCCAATCCCAAAGTTACGATTTCAAAGTCTCCTCTTTCTGAGGTGAGTTTATTAAAATCGGTTCAGAATGCGGTTTTTCAGGACGTGTCTCAACATTCAGGATTGCCAAAGTCGGCGCTAAGAATTGTCCAAACTCAACCGCAAACTTGGTCGGATGACTGCTTAGATATTAATAACTTGGAGGTGCTTTGTACCGAGATGCAAGTTCCTGGGTGGCAAGTCACCGTGGCGAATGGGCAACGCCGCTGGATTTATCGCACAAATGCATCTGGCTCAATGGTGAAGCTGGCTCAAGGCGTCACTTCACCGAATCAAAACGGAAAGTAGGGAAGGTTACTTTCGAGCGCTAAGGAACATATATAATTCGTGCATCTAGTCCCAGCGATCGCAATGCGTAGTAGATACTTTTAGCACTGGATTGGTCGGGAAATGACCCCGCTAGAATGTAATTCCCTAAATGTGACTTGGCGATCAAGGCATCTGGCACGCACTGACGCACTTGTTCCAGCGTGTCTTCACTTCCAGACGGAACCACGATCACATAGCGATATTTAGGCAGGCGTCCCAGAACGATTACATTCCCTTCCTGACGAGTATTGAAACCGGATCTTGGCGACACATTCAGCAGATCGGAACAGGGCGATGCTTGCACGATGGACGCTGGCATCCAAATAATCCAGCTGACTACAGATCCTACAATCAACTTACTTACTCTAGGAAAAGTTTGAAAATTAGCTGTTAGTTTGTTGTCAGTGATTTGTTGTGTAAAAGTGGGTTTAATCAAGATATCTGCTAATCGCTAGTAGATGCACAAATCCTCTTTGAACTGTAAATTTAAAAGAGGATTTCCGGCTGGTTGTTCCGCTTTAGGCTAGAAATATTGACTGGGGGGGCGATCGCTTCCTCTGGATCTGCTAAGTTGACCTTCTCTCCCTGGATGCAGTAAATAATTGTTGCCTGTTCTCGTCCCCGCAGTTGAATGGCGCGGACGGCAGGACCGTGATAGCGATCGCTTGCATAAGCAAATGTACTGCCACTGACAATCATTTGGTAGGGGTTGTAAATTTTCACTTTTTTATTCATGGGTTCCAGTCTGGCGGCAACATTGACTGTATCCCCCAGGACTGAATAATTCAGACGTCGGGAACCTCCCACACTTCCGGCAACCACTGGGCCAGTGTGAATGCCAATCCCAATCTCAATCGTGGGCTTGTTGGCGTTTTGGAAGTGCTGGTTGAGCTTTTTGAGTCGTTCCTGCATCGCAATTGCCGCCGCGATCGCATTCAGGGCGTCCTGTTGAATTTCTTCCGGCTTCGTGTGCGGAAACGGAATCCCGAAAACCGCCATAATTGCATCCCCAATATATTTGTCGATCACACCGCCACGATCCATGATGCAATCAGTCATCGCGTCTAGGAACAGGTTCAGCCAGTCGATTAATTCCCCCGGCGGTAGTTTCTCGGAAATGCTGGTAAAGCCCCGGATATCGACAAATAAAACCGTGACCATCATTTCTTGCGCTTGCAGCTTCCCTTTGTGGAAAATTTCGTCTTTCCGGTGCCAAATGAGGTGAGCCATTTCTGGCGCAACGTGCTTGGCAAACAAACTCATCAGCTGTTGCTTTTCATATTGTTCTCGCAGCTGAACGCTGATCCCAGCAGCGATCGCGGTTCCCACGGGTGCGACGATGGGCAACCACCAGCCATCGTCGATGAAGGAACTCAGGGCAAAAATTACCCAACCACTGGGTAACAAAATAGCGATCGCCATTCGCCCCCACACTCCCTGTTTTGACAACAGCCAGCTGGTAATCGGGGCAATCCCCAACAAAAAGAGCATCACTGCCGTCTTAGGCATCGTGTGCAGCAGCTTGCCGTTCAGCAAGTTATCAATTAACGCCGCATGGAGATAAACTCCAGCCGTGGGAGGATTTTGGTTGTAGGGCGATCGCAAGCGATCGACAGCGGTTGCCGTGACACCGACTAAAACAAATTTATTGGCGAATGCTTTAGCATCAACTTTGCCTTCCATGACTGAGGCATAAGAATAGGTGGAGACATTTTGGGTTGGTCCAGGCCAGTTAATCCAGGCATCTTTACGCCTTTGACCCTCAGCCAGATGAGGCAGGGGCACCGCCTCTGGTGCCCCTAGCAGCATTGCTAAACCGAGGGCGGGTTTGGTGCCAAAAAAGACTGCTGCCTGTCGGCTAATGCCGTCTTCGTCGGGATTGTGCCAAATTTGAGCTTCCCCAAGTGCCGCTTTTTTAAATTCGGGTAAAACTTCCAGGGGATGCCCTCGATTGTCCCAAGCCGTTGCCAAGACGACATTGCCAGATGCAGCGATCGCTTTGGCAAATTTCTCATCGCCTTCGCCAGGGTCAACAAACAACAGATCGAAACCAATGGCTGCTGGAGGTGATGGTTCTAGCTTCTGCAACAATTGGGCATAGCGATGGCGCGACCAAGGAAATTTACCGTATTTATTTAAACTCGCATCGTCAATCGCAATCACAGCGACCCTTCGATCCCAATTCGTCTTCGGTAATATACTGGCGCTACGAGCTTGAAACAGCGTACTGTATACAAGCCGTTCCAACGGTTGCCATGCCCCTATCTGCCATAAACCGACAGACAATAAACCGACCATCGCGCCCGGAACGATTGATTGACTTCTAGAAATAAAACGCAGATTTTTTTTTAACCAATTTTTGATTAACACGTTGATTCCATCAAAAACATCAACCATCGTGATTGCTTGCCTGGAAACATACGGATTTTTCCCAAGCGTTCCGCACGCTCACCGGATGGTAAATGCCCCTGATGGAATACTGAATTTAATCGATATTCAGACAAAACGCGATCGCATCACGAGATAAGCGATCGCGTCACAGTATTGGCGCTTTCAAGTTCTTTGACAACTTCTTCCTTTCCAGTAACTCATGCCTTTGAGAATTTTTACCTCGTTCGTGCGGAGGATTTTGCCAGCTGATTCTCGTTTCCCAGCTCAGCTTGGGAACAAGAATCAGTGGGTTGCTGCCTCGTTTCCGACTAAAAAGGTGAGGGAAAAGCTATCCCCATAAAAATTATCGATCGACAGGATTACCGGATGTCCCCTCACTACTCGGAATTTCCAATTCGTAAACTTGTTGATTGCCCAAAGGATTACGCACGACTAATGTCAGCTGCCGATTAGAGGGGATTGGCACCACCGTATCGAGTTTGCCATCGCCTCCCGTATCCACAATCTGATTATTCACCAACACTAAATTGATCGGATCTACAGTTCCAGTGACTCTAACTTGACCATCGCCTGTCACCGAGAGAACCTGTAATTTCAGTCTCGTGTCGCCCGTTGTCACCTTGGGGATAGTCGGAGCCTGTCCCGGAACAATTAAAGCAGAATACCCCGGCTCTACCAACACAGTCTTCCCTCCCGCACTAAAGGCTACTTTTCCTCGGACGGTGGAAAGCCCAGTTTTCCCATTGGAACCGACGGTGACACCAAATTCTGTGCCTCTCGTCCCAGCCACGCCCCCAGGCGTCTCAACTTCAAAGTTAGAGTTAGGGTTAGTAAAAGGTCGTACTTTGGCGCTGACTTGTCCCTTATCCATATAAAGGCGCGTTTGTTTGCTACCATCCTTACTTGTCTTTAAAGTCTTGACTTGCACGTTGGTGTTTTCGGAAACCTGAACCGTACCGATGCCATCATCCATCGCCAAAACAACACTGGCGTCGAAGTTGGTGCTGAGACTACCGGATGCTTGCAAGCGATCGCCAACTTGCACTGGCTTTCCTTGATTTGTTACCGTGCCATTCGTTTCTTTGACTTGTACCGAGCGTGGACTAACCGCAGCTCGAACACCTTCGGAGATAAATGATAAGGAAGTAAGGACTAAGCTACCGGCTAACAGGGATAATCCTAGTAGGGTGACTGGAAAAACAGGGAACTTCATAGAGAATAGGGAGCCACAACGGGTGAACGCAAAGACAATTTAACGACTACTGAGAGAAAAAAAAGGTTTCTACAGCAACTTTGGTATGATTCTTCGCTTGCAACAATTTCAAATCAGGATTCTGAGAGCATCTCGCCGTTCCTGGCGGCAATTTTTTTTGAGTTGTCTCTTGACGCTGGTTGTTTCTTGCAGCTGCCTGCTGCTGGCGACGCCATCAGCTTTAGCGGGTATCAACGACGACAACTTTGATGGGAATGTCTTTCTCCTCTATGGTGGCAATGGCTCGCTGGTTCCCCCACGAGTGGCATTGGCAGATTCCATTAAAGGAGGTAAACCGGCATTGCTGGTGTTCTACGTAGACGACAGCAGCGATTGCAAGCAACAGGCGATCGTCGTTTCGCAGCTTCAAGCTTTTTATGGTCGAGCTGCTGATTTCAGCCCCATCGACGTAGATGCGATTCCAGTACAATCCAACTTTACACCTACGGAACCGGGCTATTACTACGAAGGTGTTGTCCCGCAAACAGTCTTGCTAAACCAGAAGGGTGAAGTTGTCCTCAACCAAAAGGGTACGGTGCCGTTTGAGAAAGTAGACGATGTTTTCCGCGAAGTGTTTAATTTGTTGCCTCGCTCAGAATCGGTGGCGCTGAAGCGGCGATCCGTGAATGAGTTTAATACGGAGTTAGCCAAGTAAGTGGAGTTTTGTGGGTGGAGAATCTTGACTGTTTCAATTTCCGACAGGCGCGATCGCTCAACCCACAAGATACTTGACATATTCACCAAAGTGTTGAATTGTTCTCACTCATTCAGTGGCAAAAAGCTCGATTCCTGCTGAAAAGGGATGATTCAAAGTTTTGGGCGAATCCTAAACTTCTATCTTGAGCTGTAATCTTAATAATATTAAATCTCTAGCTATAGATTGAGTTAGGTGCTGTTTTGAACAAATAACCTGAGGATCAAATAGCAGCAATCTTAACAATGAATACTTCGATTTTTTCTCAAGCCTGTATTTTACCGTCTGCAATCATTGACTTATCTGCCAAAGTTGCTGAATCAGGTCAGATAACGATTACAGACCGTTGTGTACTCAGAACAGCACTGCTGGAAAATTCTCTCAGCGAAGATGAACAACTTTTGCTGAACCGAATGCTTTATGCGGTTCGCCGGGGACGGCTGGCGCTGGTTAATGAATTTTAGCTGGTGGATGTAAAGCTTGATTATTAGTTACCTTTTTTAATCGTAATTACGGCTTCTGCCTAGGAAATAATAAACGCTTGCACTAACGATTTAGCCCATCTGCTACCGTAAGCTGGTGCTTAGTAGAGGCTATACGCAGTCTGGGGTAGCGCCTGTTAGCGAGTTGTTGGCGACCAGTTTGACCATTCGCTAAAGCAAAAGACTTGGGCTGGTAGTTCATGAAGTACCTCAGATGGAGCATCTACATGATATAGGTCAACACAGCAGCCGCACCCTTCGTTAGGGGACAAATATCGGATTTTGCCTTTCCACTTCTTAATCCATTCTTTGACTAACTGTTGTTCGGGTGTTTTGGCTTCAACACAAAGGCTTGCTTTAGACATCGAGATTTTCTCCAGTCAGTTGAATTATAGAAGTTAGCCATGTATTTAGTAATGACTAATAGGCAGGATTAATTATTTGTAGTTATGGCGTAGGTTGGGTTGAGGTACGAAACCCAACATCAGCAATGGTTTGATGGGTTTCACTATCGTAACGCTACGCGGAAGCAAGCTACAACCCATCCTACAAATAATTAAGTCCCTCTACTTAGTAATAACTAGCGGTTAATTTAACTTGGAAAAAACTAATAAAGTTTGATAGTTTTGGTTTAATAACACTAACTTATTTTAACTATAAATTCTACACAAAATCGGTAGTTATTTTTTGCTGCTTCTATTTGGGTTGCCTTTATCTGGTGACAAGATGCGATCGCGAAGCGCTCCAAAAAGTCAGTTTGCTCTCATCTGGCTGTCGTTCCCTGTCCGGTTGAGAAGCTGGCACTTTCCCAATTTTAGGGTTAGCAGCGGGAACAAAATTAGACAATTTGCGTTCGTATTTATTTATCTAGCTCAATCAAGTATCCACGCGATCGCTCTTGAGAGATTTTCCAGTTGTCTTAAGGCGGTTCTACGAACTCGACCTTAGCTTGTGCAGACGGAATTTTCTCTGGCGAAATTTAACGGGTCTCACCCGATTGGGTTATCCCATCGTAGGAAGTTGAGACTCGAAAAATAGAGCGAATATATGGCACCAAGAAAAATATTCTCTGACTTTTAAATTTCCTTGAGGGGAAAATTATGAAAATTGGAATGGATACCACAGCACGCTCTCTCAGGTCTGCTGTTACGTTTACTGTACTATCTGCACTGATAATCGCTCCAGTTGTCCTATCAGCAAATCCTGCCTCTGCTGAGCCTAACAGAGGACGGACGGAGCAAACCTGCTTTTTGGGGATTTGTTGGGACGGAGGACAGTCGCCTAGACAAGACGATTCTGACCGGGATGATGAAGATTACAGAAATCGCGACCGAGATGATGACTATCGTCGTCAGCGCCGCGATGAAGATTACAGAAATCGCAATGGCGATTATGACTATCGACGCGATCGCCGTAATGACGATTATGACTATCGACGCGATCGCCGGGATGGCAGTTATGACTATCGACGCAATCAGTCAAACGTTTACAACAACATTAATAGAATTTATCAAAATGTGTTAGGTCGTAAGGCGGATAATCGTGGACTGAGGTTGTATAGACAACGGGTAGAATCCGGTTGGTCACTGGAGAAAGTCCGTCGTGACATTGCTGATAGTTCAGAAGCAGAACAAGTGATTAACCGACTTTATCAAAATGAGCTAGGTCGTAATGGAGATCGTGAAGGACTAAGAACGTACAAAAGACGTTTAGCAGATGGTTGGTCACTCGATCGAGTCCGTCAGGATATTTCCAGAAGTAGAGAAGCCAGATCGAGAAGAGGTCAATAAATTTTTCTGCTTCAGGACTTACGCAAATAGCACCACATAGTAAGGGCAACCACAAGGGATTGCCCCTACAAAACGCTATATGTATAAGCTTTGCGTAAGTCCTGTGCTTGCGGTAAGTTTCAACTTAAAGGCGCACCCACGGGTGCGCCTTTAGACAAGCGAGAAATTATGCTAATTACCTACATGGGTTGTAGTTGACAAAGCAATAAGCCAAACCACTGATTCGGATCGCTCCAAATTTGCAGTGTTTTTAAACCTCTTGTCTGAAGTTCCTGTTGCATGGCGTCGAGGTTAAATTTGCGGGAAATTTCCGTCAGGATAGTCTCGCCACTTTCAAATTCAATCGTTAAATTGAGAGCGTTAAGTTTGACAGTTTGCGATCGCCTACTCCGCAGATGCATCTCAATTTGATGCTCAGATTCGTTATAAAACGCCCAGTGTTCAAATTCAGAAGGGTCAAAATTGCCCTCAAAGCGCCGATTCAGGTGGTGCAGGATATTCAGATTAAACGCCGCCGTCACGCCTTGGCTATCGTTATAGGCTGCATTCAACAAATGTTTTGGTTTTTGCCGATCTATTCCTAGTAAGAAATACTCACCCACTTGAAGTGCATCGGCAATTTGGGAGAAGAAGCGATCGCATTCTTGGGGATTTAAATTACCCAAGGTGCTACCCAAAAAACAGATCGTTCGGCTAGGCAATTGAGTCGGTGCCAGTCGTGCCAATGCTAATTCATAAGTGCTGGCTAAAGCGTGAACCTGAAGGGAGGGATAATCAACCAGCAACTCCCTGGCACTACTTTCTAAAATGCCAGCACTCACGTCAATTGGCAGATAGCGCAGCGGGTAGCCGATTTCTTGGTAAGCATCTAGTAGAATCCGGGTTTTTGTTGAGCTACCGCTTCCCAGTTCTACCAGTTCGCTTTCCCCCGTTAACTGAGCAATTTCACCCGCGCACTTTTGTAAAATAGCTGTTTCCGTGCGCGTTAGATAATATTCTGGTAACTCACAAATTTGCTCAAATAATTGGGAGCCTTTGTCATCGTAGAAATAGCGCGGCGCTAGAGATTTGGGAGTCTCACTTAAACCTTTAATGACATCAGTCCCGTCAATTTCTTGGTTTTGTAACTGTGCCGTGACGCTGAGTAGATGCTCTATCTGCAAGCGTTTTTCTATTGTGGATTGGGAAGCAGTTTTACCGCTTGCAGTTTTAGAAATCGTCATTTATCCTCCGTTTGTGTGGGTGCGAACAACCGAATCATTGCGGCATACGCTTTTATGCGATCGCGAGAGTCAAAATAGTTTGCTATAACCGTCAGCTAGTGAAACACAAAGCTATATCGGATAAAATCATGCCTGAGCTAGATGTATTCAGACTGAGGCTCCTGGTTCTGCATTTTCCCGATCAATCAGCAGCTGATTTCCGTAAATAAAAATAGTGCTGTATCGATACATGATTGAGACGCCATCTGCAACTTTTTCTTAGCCCCCAATTTATCAGGGGTTAGGGGAATCGAAATGTCAAGCAAATTAGGTCAGATTCCCCTAGCCCCCATCAATTGGAGAGAGAAATACAGAAATTTAAATCCGCGCTACTTGGCACAGCGAAATCCAGACAAAATCTGACGGACGCTCGGATAATACCAGTTGCGGAAGCTAGAGCGCAAAGCGGCGGGACGAGTCGCCCAGCTACCACCTCTCAATACCCAATGCTCTCCATCAAAATAAGTCTTGGAATAACCAACGTAAGGGTAACTCACAAAACCGTCATAGCCATCAAAGCAGGTAGAAGTCCACTCCCAGACATTGCCGAGCATATCGTAGCAACCATAAGCACTCTGCCCAGAGGGATAAGCATCTACGGGTGTCGTTTGCCCCGCCGAGTTATCGTGGTTACATCGCTGGGCGTCTGGCTTTGCGTCGCCCCAGGGATATGTACGGCGACACAGTGCGATCGCATCCCAGCTGGCTGCTTTTTCCCACTCTGCCTCTGTTGGCAGTCGCTTCCCCACAAATCGGGCATACGCTTGGGCCTCGTACCCAGAAACGCCGCAGACTGGATGATGATCCCAAGCTGTGTCAGGTGCCCAGTATAGCGGCTGATTCACGGGATTTTCTTGCAGCCATTTCCACCCAGCTTTTGACCACCAACGGGCATTTTGATATCCTCCCGCTTCCATAAACGCCCGGTACTGCCCGCAGGTGACGGGATAACGGTCAATCCAGTATGTATCCAAGTAAACTCGGTGGACTGGGCGCTCGTTATCTAGGGCATCGATGGATTCGTTGCCCATCTCGAACTCACCCGCCGCAATTTCAACCATCTCCTGTACGCGGGGATGATTGCACGTTTCCGGTAGGTTAGCCCGACTCCCTACGTGGAATTGGGCGTCTCGACGCTGTAATTGCAGCACCAAGGAGATAGTTTCACTATGCTGGCTCTCATGCTGAATCAACCAGCGCCAAAGGCGTTCTTGCTCATCTATTGGCGCGACTTCCAGGTAATCGAATACCTGTTCTCTGACTGTGTGCAGATAGCCGCGAATTTCAGAAAGCTGGGGTAAATAAACCCGTTGCATTTTGGGTAAGCCATCAGCGGCAAATAAGCGTTGATAACGAGCGATCGCATTTTGTCCACCCTTGGCAAAGGGAAGTTCGAGCGTTTTACCCGCACTACGAACCAGCAGCCATAAAGCCTCGGTGTAGGCAATGTGCCCTAAATGCCAGCCAATCGGGCTAAAGTCGGGATGCACCTGACGACAGAAGGTGTCGTAGTTGATGCCTTCAAACAGTGCTAAAGTACCGGCACGGCAGCGCTGCATCGATTGTTTGATTTGTTGCCGCCGCTCATCAAGGGTACTGGCTTTCGCTACTTCAGAGTTGATGGATGTGAACTTCAAGGTCTTCTCCCACACTAATCATGCTTTGTTCGGGAAAACCGATCCAGTTGCCAGTAAACAATGGTTCAGATGCGATCGCTACTGCTTCTGGAAAGAGAGGATCGTCTCGCAGCCAATAAAGTGAGGGAGCTTTTACACCGTGGGCAAAGCGCGAGGCAACCATGCGATGTCCATCTGTGACAATCAAGTTGGCAGAGACTACCGTTTGATGAGCATCGGCTAATTGAGTTAAAGTCATCAACGTGTTGTACAGTGCTTTTTCCAAGCTCATCCCTGGGGTAGATGCCAATTCATTCAGGAATAAGGCAAAAATATGTTCGGAATCTGTTGTGCCGTCAATAGATTGGTAGATTTCATCGCCCAGTCGGCTCCGAATCGGTCTGTAGAGCGTCTTGCGGAAGTTTTTGATCATACCGTTGTGAGTGAATAACAGACGCTCGGAACGAAACGGCTGGCAGTTACTCAAATCTACTGACTGACCAGTAGTAGCGCTGCGAACATTGGCAAGGACGCATCCCGACTCAATATAACGGCTGAGGTTGGAGACATTCGTATCACCCCAGATGGGCAGCAAATTTTTGTAGATAAAGGGGTCAGTCTCTTTTTGGGCGTGATACCAGCCAATTCCAAAGCCATCGGCACTAACCACGCCAGAGGTCATCTCGCGGGGTTCATAGCTTTGGACAATCAGCGAGTGTTCCGGTTTGGACAAAAGATAGTCCAGTAGAATGGGTGAGCCGAGGTAGCCAAGTATACGGCACATTCTTTGGTGTTTGCTCCTACATTAATTGTTGAGATTAAGCTATAAAGCTTAAAAAAAGCTGAGTTTTTGGGTGAATTTGCGATGGAAAATCGCTGAGAAACCCATGATTTTGACGTTGGTTAAATTAACGTCGTTCCAGAAGAACTTATTTTTGTTGGACAATCACTCGTCCAATAGAATCCGCAATCAAAAGTAGCAAATTATACTGCAAATGTAAGAGCGATCGCTTTCAGATTGTTCACAATACTTCATATTGTAGGCACGTCATCTTTGGCTATGGCAGCGTAGAGGAGAATACCAGTCCAAAGGTGGAACAATTGTCAGAGAATTTAGCCTTCAATCCCAATCTGATTTTGCCTGTCGGAACGCAGGTAGTGACTCGTGTTGAGATTCAAGATGCTGCGGGTGAAATTGTGCGACGCGGCACCGTCGGCGTTATTATCAAATCACCCGTTGACAACTCCCACGCCTATCGTGTGCAGTTTCCAGACGGGGGAGAGGCGTCTCTACGGCGCTCAGAACTCACCATCCGCTCATATTGGCAACAGGAAGGTCTGCAACTACCAGGAGCCGTTCTTGCCGATTTTGACCTTTACGAGTGTGTCATTTACCGCTGTATTGTCGGTTCAAGAGCTTACGGTTTAGATCATGCCAACTCTGATATTGACCGACGCGGCATTTACTTACCACCCGCCGATATACAGTGGTCGCTCTACGGGATTCCGGAGCAGTTAGAAAATAAAGAGAACGAGGAGTGTTACTGGGAACTCCAGAAATTTTTGACCTTGGCACTCAAAGCCAATCCGAATGTCTTAGAGTGCCTCTACACGCCTGGTGTAGAAATGGTGATGCCCCTGGCTGAAGAATTATTAGGAATTCGGTCTATTTTTCTCTCTCAGTTAGTTTACCAGACATATAACGGATATGTGATGTCACAGTTCAAAAAACTTGAGCAAGACATCCGTACAAAGGGGGAATTTAAGTGGAAACACGCCATGCATCTAATCCGTCTGTTGTTGTCGGGCATCACCGTGCTGCAAGAGGGTTTTGTCCCAGTTCGCGTCGAAGAACACCGGCAACAACTGCTGGCTATCCGCAACGGGGAGATGCCTTGGGAGGCAGTTAACGCTTGGCGGCTAAGCTTGCATCGCCAGTTTGATGCCGCCTTTGCCACAACATCGCTGCCAGAACGTCCCGATTATGAAAAGGCGAATACTTTTCTAATTAAGGCACGTAGAAGTAGAGTTTAGGATTTTAATTTCAAAGATGTAAAAGACGCCAAGATAAAAAAAATCACAGGGAATTAAGATAATGCCTAATGCAATGATGGTGATTTTTCCCTATCGCTACGAACACTTGAGGCGTTAGAGACGTGCAAAAGACTTCACTTGATGACATATTGCACATCCTTATCTTAATGCGATCGCGCTCTCTCCGCTCAAGCCTGAAACCTTAACTCAGCTAAAAAGTACCCTTAAACCACGAGTTGAGTGGCTTAAGGGTAGTATTTAAACCGGATTTCGTAGCAGTTGATTCATACTATAAACTTACTTCTGAATTATCGGCAATACCTATTAATAAATTATGGTAATAGCACCGCTACTCCCAGTCATTTCTGACCAACCCTATCCGCTTTTGTTCGCAACAATCAGCGGCGCACATCTGTATGGTTTCCCATCTCCTGATTCTGATTATGACTTGCGCGGGTCACACATTCTACCAGTGTCTGAGGTGGTTGGATTAGATATTGGGCGTGAAACGATTGAAGTTTCTGAAGTACGGAATAACCTGGAAATTGACCTTGTAACTCACGATGTCAAGAAGTTCTTTTCCCTATTACTCAGAAAAAATGGCTATGTTTTAGAGCAGCTATATTCACCTCTTATTCTGCATACGACACCAGAATATGAGGAATTAAAAGAAATTGCCAAAGGGTGCATCACCCGCCACCACTCTCACCACTATTTCGGCTTTGCAAATACGCAATGGCGACTTTTTGAAAAAGAAGATACTCACCGAGTTAAGCCGCTACTTTATGTTTATCGAGTGCTATTAACTGGCATTCATCTGATGCAAACAGGCGGAATAGAAGCCAACTTATTACATTTAAATAAAACCTTCAAATTGCCTTATATTCCTGAGTTGATTGAACGCAAACTAGCCGGAGCAGAAAAATCAGTTTTAGAAGATGCTGATATAGCATTTTATCAGGGAGAATTTGATCGATTGCGCGGCGAATTAGAGGAGGCAAGTCAAAGTAGTCACTTACCTGAATCCCCCTCTACTAAAGATGCACTGAACGATTTACTGGTGCGGTTGAGAATGGCGTCTTTTGCTAAAACCTAAAGTTTAAATTATAGTAAAATTCAATTCAATATACTCATGACATCATAATTGAGT
The DNA here is from genome assembly GCF_042747725.1 of Coleofasciculus sp. H7-2. Taxonomy (NCBI): domain Bacteria; kingdom Bacillati; phylum Cyanobacteriota; class Cyanophyceae; order Coleofasciculales; family Coleofasciculaceae; genus Coleofasciculus; species Coleofasciculus sp. H7-2. The sequence continues at coordinate 16,308 of NZ_JBHZGO010000007.1, read as the reverse complement.
TAAGAAGAATTGTAGGTTGGGTTGAGGCAACGAAACCCAACATTAATAAGCATCTGTTGGGTTTCGTTACCTCAACCCAACCTACTAGCGTGTCTAGGCTAAAATGCTGGGTTGAGGAAATTCGCTCTCATCAAAATTTGCAAGCATTAGAGGCGTTGCTTTACTAAAGTTTAAATTATAGTAAAATTCAATTCAATATACTCATGACATCATAATTGAGTTAAGAAGAATTGTAGGTTGGGTTGAGGCAACGAAACCCAACATTAATAAGCATCTGTTGGGTTTCGTTA
>NZ_JBHZGO010000007.1:0-15919 GCF_042747725.1 Coleofasciculus sp. H7-2 | reverse complement strand
ACCTCAACCCAACCTACTAGCGTGTCTAGGCTAAAATGCTGGGTTGAGGAAATTCGCTCTCATCAAAATTTGCAAGCATTAGAGGCGTTGCTTTACTAAAGTTTAACTTATAGTAAAATTCAATTCAATATACTCATGACATCATAATTGAGTTAAGAAGAATTGTAGGTTGGGTTGAGGCAACGAAACCCAACATTAATAAGCATCTGTTGGGTTTCGTTACTCAACCCAATCTACACAGGTTTTTGACTAAAGGTTAGTTGGCAAAAGTGATGGTTATTTAAAACTGAATGCGGCAACTGCCAAACAACCCCATCCCACAATAAATGCTACTCCTCCTAGTGGAGTAATTGCTCCCAGCCACTTTACACCCGTCAGACTCAAGACATAAAGACTGCCTGAGAAAAGGACGACGCCAATGATGAAGGCGTACCCTGCTGCCACAAGCGTTGACTGTGCTGCCTCGGCGCGACTTAATAATAATGCCACCAGTAGTAAAGCTAATGCGTGATACATCTGATAACGGGCAGCCGTCTCAAAGATTTCTGTCGCCCGTTCAGTTAGTTTTTCTTTCAAAGCGTGGGAGGCAAAAGCACCAGCGGCGACGGACAACCCGCCTAAGATAGATGCGATGCATAAAAAAATCTGCGTCATCATAATTTCCGCAACTCTTATTTCAGCAGGAAGTAATAAGAAACGCCTCCTTCGTCACTTACTTTAAAATTAGCGTCGTATTCTTTAGCTCTATCATCTAAATACTGCTTTGCCTCTGCTGCTGTTAGTTTTGTCTCCATCGCAAACTGTAAGGCGGTGATACTACCATCGCCTTCTGTGAGTAGCCGGTAAAAGGTAGACTGGAGGCGATCGCCTGTTTCTTTCGAGTGTTGTTTCCGCAATCCCCACACCAGCCATCCTCCTACAGCTACCGCTGGTAGTCCTAAAACTAGACCTCCCAAAGCAGCATCTCTATCTTCCTGTTTATCCTCTGGACTGGCATTCGGATTCGGCATGGCAAAAACAATGAGCGGAATCATTAGAAAAAGACCGCCGAATGTCAGTAGCAAGCCCGCAGACAGTTTTTTCATGAGCTTCATGGTGCCCAGCTGATGTTGTCAATACAGCCGCGATCTTAACCTGACTTTCGGGTAGCTTCCAGTATGCGAGAAAAGTAAAATCGAGTCTTAGTCATTCCTTGCCGCTGAATCGAAAAGCCGTTACTTTCAAGAATCTTCACGATATCGGCTTCTCGGTGCAAATAAGCGCGAGTGGCTTTGCTGGCACCGGGGAAAAAACTGCCAATTTTTTTGAGCAAACTGAGGGCTAAAGTTTTCGGCGCAAAGCTGAGAATCATCCGAGATTCTGCCATAGAAGTGAGATGGGAAATCATCTCGGCGGCTTTGTCTTGGGGATAGTGAATTAGCACATCTAAGCAAATAACAGTGTGATATTTGCCGCTTAATGTTTCTAAATCCTGCACGGTGAAAGTAGGATTGCTAGTGTTGCCTAGAACTGCTTCGGCTCTTTCCTTGGCTTCTCCCACCATTTTTTCGGAGATATCGCTGGCATAGACTTTGGCACCGACTTCGGCGAGGGGGATGCTGAGGCTACCGACGCCACAACCAGCATCGCAGATGGATAGATTGGCTAAATTGTCATCGGCTTTCAGCCAGCTAAGTACGGTATCGACTGTCTGCTGATGTCCTTCGCGGATGTCCAATTGGACTTTATTAACTTCACCGTCGCCGTAAATGCGTCTCCAGCGATCGAAGCCGGTGGAGTTGAAATAGTCTTTGACAATTGTTTTATCGTCTGCTGCGTTCATGAAATTGGATTTTGTCGAAGTGTTCCCAACGCTTAAACTTACCATTCTGCGCGGTCAGCTGGGCGGTTGAAACCGCTGCTACACAAACTAAACCTGACGAGAGCAGGTTTCAATTACCCTTCTCGGATGAGAGTCTGTATAGCCGCGAATAACCTTTGCTAGGGCTTTGTGCAATATCTGAGTACCTTAAGAATTGGGAAATAAGCGTTGCCAGGTGAGTTCTTTGGTTGATTCGTCTAGATGCCAACGCAGCAGTTGATGAGCGGGTTGACTGAGGTAGGGGTAGCGTTTGTTGTTTTTTTGGCGATCGCGTTTTGACGGTTCTTTGAGCAACCCTATGGCGCGACGCGGGGATTCTGTGGCAAGCGCGATCGCTGTCTCGACTTCACAAATCCCCCAGCGCACTAGATTCTGCACGCCTACCAGCAGCGGTAATGTTGTCCCGGAAAGAGTTCCCTCTGGCAGTCGTGCGGTGCCGTTTTTCACTTCTATCTGCCGCGTATCCCACGGATAAATGCCATCGGGGAGTCCCAAGGGTGCTAAGGCGTCGCTAACCAGGAAAATGCCTTGCTCGGATAGTTCCCCCTGCTTCCCCTTGTTTAGGGGGGTAGAACTGGCGCGTAGCAGCAGCTGAATCATCGTCTGAGAGACGTGCTGACCATCGGCAATTAAACCACACTGTACCGCTGGATGAACCAGGGCGGCTCCTAATAATCCGGGTTCGCGGTGATGTAATCCGGGCATGGCATTGAAGGCATGAGTCACCATCGACGCCCCCAGTCTAAAAGCTTGCTGCGCTTGGGCTTCAGTGGCGAGTGAGTGTCCCAGACTGACGGTGATACCAAGACTTTGCAAATACGCGATCGCTTCCCCAGTCGGATCTAACTCTGGTGCCAAAGTAATCACTTTCACGATACCCGCATAATCCCCCAAAACCAGTTTCAGGGAGTCAATTGTCAGCGGTAATAGGTACTCGGCGGGGTGTGCGCCTCGCTTCTGGGGATTGAGAAATGGCCCTTCCAAATGTACCCCCAAAATTTCGGCAGTGGCTCGATCTTGGTGCTGGGAAGCGGCAAAATTGGAGAAAATGGAGAGCGATCGCTGAATGTTCTCAACCGATGTTGTAACGATGGTAGGCAAAAAACTATCAACGCCCTGATTCCACAGAAATTCACAAATTTCCGGTAGCTTATCGCAATTTTCTAGATTCAAGTCTGGAAATGCCAACCCCAACGCCCCGTTAATCTGCAAATCGACACCACCCAGCGATACCCAATCTCCCTCCACATCCAGCACTTGCAAATCCGCAGGTGGAACCATTTTGAATCCACTGTCCATTGACAGAATTTGCTCAATCCTGCCCTGATGAATCCAAATCTGCTGTAAGCTTTCGTAGCCTCGAAATCGAGCATTGCGAATCGCGATTGGGGCAGTAATCGATAGCGTTGTTGCGTCTGTCATCACTTTTGCGACAAGATACCTAAATTCGAGCCGACACCAGTTTATCTAACAACCAACTTGTAAAGACACGGCACTACCGTGTTCCTACCAACTGATAACTAGCGAAAAAATGACTCAACCGTTAATTGGCATCATCATGGGTAGCGATTCCGATTTACCTACAATGCAAAGCGCGATCGCAGTTTGTGAAGAATTTGGCGTAGGCTGCGAAGTCGCCATCGTCTCTGCCCACCGTACCCCAGAACGGATGGTAGAATACGCCCAACAAGCCCACCAGCGCGGCATCAAAGTGATTATCGCTGGTGCCGGTGGCGCTGCCCATCTCCCCGGAATGGTAGCGTCTCTGACACCCTTGCCAGTGATTGGGGTGCCAGTCACTAGCCGTCACTTGCAGGGCGTTGATTCCCTCTATTCCATCGTGCAAATGCCAGCGGGAATTCCTGTCGCTACTGTTGCGATTGGCAATGCGAAAAATGCCGGTTTGTTGGCTGTGCAAATCTTGGCATCCCACCAGCCAGAATTACTAGAACGAGTGCAGCAATATCGCCGCAGTTTAAGCGATTCCGTGATGGAGAAGCAGCAGCTTCTGGATGAACTCGGCTACAAGCAGTATTTGGATAAAATGCCTTAATCCTAATGGCGAGTCAGTTGTTTTTTTACGCTTGGGCGGGTAGGAGAAACGGCTGAAATCTCAAGAATATTTTTTTGATGCCAACCACTTTCTTTAGCGATAGCGAGGTACGTCAAGAAAACTGCGAATTTCATTTTTAGCGAAACTGGAGAGGCGACAGGGGCAGATTTTTTGAGATTCAGCCCAACTCTATCCGTTGAGTATTTCGCGCTTAAAGCAAAGTTGAATCTTGCCCAATAAAAGCTTGCAAGCTTGATTTTTGCTATCTCTGTAACAGTTTTTATCTGCTAGTAAAATATAAAATAGAAAAACTTGCATTTTATTTATATATAAAGTTTCTAAGAAAGCATTTTTTGAAATAAAATAATTGCTTGATTAAAGTTTCTATAAAATTGGGATTTCTGGAAAACTTCAAGCTTCTGAAGTCTGGATGAATTCGTTTAATAAATTTTAGGCATTTTAGGGGTCATCCCCCCATAGATGGATATAACCTGAGTTAGCACCAAATTCGCTCAAACTCCCGTGATTTCTACTTCCAGCAGAGTTGTGTGGGTTGAGATCCCAGAGCCAGAATTTAAAAATGTAATCCTCGATACAGAATCTCACCCCTCGGAAAATACAAAATCTTAAAATTTCCCAGACCAATTAGCCATTCCGTCTAGATGTTGATAAAGGAAAAAATCCCTAATGAGTTGCCTGTAATGGTTTGTCATATACTCACTTCAAATGACTGGATTTACTGATTTTTGACTTAACCGATGGATGTGTCGGACTGATTGAGGAAAGCGCAGTGATGATGTCTAAATTAATGCTCAAAAAGAAGAAGTCGAAAGCCAAAAAGAAGCGATTGTCTTCTAATTGGCAAGTCCAATCTCCCCGGACTGCCATGATGTTTAAGCAGTTGCAAATTGCCATTAAGCGGCTGACGCCAAGTTGGCAAGCTTGCATTCCTATCGCCACTTTGATTGTGATGGTGTGGGGTTACGCAGCAGTCGCCCAGGATGCTCCGGCGGCTGAGGGACCGACGACAGCCGAGCTGAAGGTAGCGCTAGACACCCTATGGGTAGCGATCGCTGCTTTCCTAGTGTTCTTCATGAACGCTGGCTTTTGTATGTTAGAAACTGGCTTCTGCCGCCAGAAAAACGCGGTCAACGTTCTTGCCAAAAACTTGATTGTGTTTGCTCTAGCGACCGTCGCTTTTTGGGCGATCGGTTTTGGCTTAATGTTCGGGGACGGCAATTCCTTCATTGGTATGAGTGGTTGGTTTTTGAGCGGAGCCGATAACAGTCCCGCCACAAACGATGCCTATCAAGGTATTTTTGGCTCTCTGAAATGGGCTGGCGTTCCCTTAGCTGCTAAGTTTTTGTTTCAGCTCGTATTTGCTGGAACAGCCGCCACGATTGTTTCTGGAGCGGTTGCAGAAAGAATTAAGTTTGTTGACTTCTTAATCTTCAGCCTCTTACTCGTCGGGATTGCCTACCCGCTCACCGGACACTGGATCTGGGGCGGTGGCTGGCTGCAAAACCAAGGTTTCTGGGATTTTGCCGGTTCAACGGTCGTTCACTCGGTGGGTGGCTGGGCAGCTTTGATGGGAGCCGCATTCTTAGGGCCACGGCTCGGTAAATATCAAGACGGGCAAAGCGTTGCTTTCCCTGGTCATAACCTGAGCATTGCCACCTTAGGCACTTTGATTCTCTGGTTGGGTTGGTTTGGTTTCAATCCAGGCTCCACAATGGCTGCCGATCCCAATGCTATTACTCACATTGCCCTGACAACCAACATGGGGGCTGCTGCGGGTGGAATCGCCGCTACCGCCACGGCTTGGCTGTATTTGGGTAAGCCGGATCTGTCGATGATTATCAACGGCATCCTGGCTGGCTTGGTTGCGGTGACAGCTCCCTGTGCTTTCATCAGCATTGGCAGTGCTTTGATTATTGGAGTGGTTGCCGGAGTATTAGTCGTTTTCGCAGTCACTTTCTTTGACAAGATCAAAATAGATGACCCGGTGGGTGCGACCTCGGTTCACCTGGTTTGCGGCATTTGGGGGACTCTGGCAGTGGGTCTATTTGCTGCTGGCCCTGGTGTCTATTCCTGGTACGGTGAGGGTCTTGGCCCAACCAAGGGGTTATTGCTCGGTGGTGGTCCGGGACAATTCATCACGCAACTGATTGGTGTTGTCACAGTGGGAGGCATAACCGTTCTACTCAGTACAATCTTCTGGCTGGCGCTGAAAGCGACCCTCGGTATCCGAGTCACTCCAGAAGAGGAGTTTGAAGGTTTAGATATCGGCGAACACGGCATGGAAGCCTATAGTGGATTCCTCAAGGAAGGAAGCTCTGCTGGGTTTTCTGATACTGGCAAGCATGGTGGAATGCCGACTCCGCCCGGTGAATTCGTCAAGTAATGACAGATAAGCCAAAAGAAAAGATTTTGCTCTTTTGAGTTTTGTCCTTTCCCAATAGAGTCCGCCCTATTCCCAACTTCATTGATGAGAATAGGGCGGATTTCATTTTTGTCCTCTATCTGCGGGTGAAATATTTATGAGCAGTCTCGCTAATTTGTATAATTTGATACAGAATTGCCTTGGTTGAAATTGGTGCAATCAGATTCATTTGCTCAAGAATAGCGATCGCGTTGATGGAACAGAATCAGTGATCAAGAAAGTTCTCATTACTTGGATACTCGCGTTGTGTCTTCTGGGTGGCCCGATGGTGGGAAATGCACTTACCCAAGACGCATCGCCTTCAGTCAGTCCTTCCCCGGAATTGTCTACTCCCGCAGCGCCTCCTGGGGAACCAGCCGATGCTTCGCGTCAGGAAGCGTCTCCCGCCACTGCTGCGGCTCCGAAAATCGATACAGGCGATACAGCATTTATGCTAATCTCATCAGCCCTAGTGCTGCTGATGACGCCTGGGCTGGCTTTTTTCTATGGCGGATTAGTGCGATCGCGCAACGTCCTCAACACCATGATGATGAGCTTCATCCTCATGGCAGTTGTCGGCGTTACCTGGGTGCTTTGGGGCTATAGCCTCGCCTTTGCACCCACTTCCGTGACGCCTGGAGCCGATCCTCCTTTCACTGCCAATCCCTTCATTGGCAGCCTCAACTGGCTGTTTTTGAATAACGTCGCCTTCGACCAACCCGATCCCGTCGGTTACGCTGGCACGATTCCCCATCAAGTCTTCATGGTTTACCAGATGATGTTCGCCATCATCACTCCGGCTCTGATTTCCGGGGCAATTGTGGAGCGGATGAGTTTTAAGGCATACTTCTGGTTCATACTGCTTTGGTCTACCTTTATCTACTCTCCTTTAGCTCACTGGGTTTGGGGCAAAGGCTGGATCGGTACATTTGGAGCCTTAGACTTTGCCGGAGGGACAGTCGTACACATTAGCTCTGGTGTATCTGCTCTCGTTGCCGCTTGGGTGATTGGGCCGCGAAAAAGCTTCATGGTGACACCACACGCACCCCATAACGTGCCTTACGTGTTACTCGGAATCGGTATGCTCTGGTTTGGCTGGTTTGGCTTTAATGCCGGGAGTGCTTTAACAGCAGGTTCCTTGGCAGCGGTGGCTTTCGTCGCCACGATGGTCTCTGCTGCCGCTGCGGGTCTCACTTGGGTCGTCCTAGAATGGCTACTCAGAGGCAAACCTACTGCGATTGGCATTGCCAGCGGTTTCCTAGCAGGACTGGTTGGCGTGACCCCGGCAGCAGGATACGTGAATCCGCTGGGAGCAATCTTCATCGGTTCCATCAGCTCTGTTTGCTGTTTCTATGCCGTCAGTCTCCGAGCCAAGTTGCAGTTTGACGACTCTTTGGATACCTTTCCCATCCACGGTGTTGGCGGGACGGTAGGCGCGCTTCTGACGGGTCTGGTTGCTACGACAACCGTTAACTCGGCAGGAGACAACGGCTTATTTTTCGGCAATCCAGCCCAATTATGGGAACAGATTGTCGGTGTCTTAGCAACCTACGTGTTTGCCGGGGTGGGCACTTTTGCCATCCTGAAACTTTTAGCTTTGGTGATGGATTTGCGAGCCAAACCTAGCGTTGAAGACCAAGGTTTAGACATCAACGAGCATGGTGAAGAAGGTTATGGAGAGGATTTTGCAACAGGACTGAGCTTCAAAGGCGAATAATCGGCAATATGTTCCATTGGCAGCTAGGCGATCGCTCGATTTGTGGATGCTAGCAATTTAAGATTAAATTCAACCTGTGCTGAATCTGATTAGTGTGTCCACTCGCTCGAAAACCTTTCTTCCGGCTTGGGCGCTCTTGTCCCTAGCTACCAACGGGTTGCTGATGCTAACAGTAATTTTGTTGCTGAATCGGGATCGGTGGCTGCCAGCTAGGTTACAAGCTAGCGATGCTACACCTGTAGAGCCGATCCCAGAAGACATCTCTACCAGTCTGCTGACGAAAACACTGCCTCCCACACCAGCGTTAGGACCGCGTCACCAGCTGAATTACGCTCAGTGGGTGACGCTGCTCAGGCAAGAAGCTGAGGTAGCAGCAACACAAAATCCCAAACATTTAACCGTACTGGCTGGGGATTCGCTCAGCCTGTGGTTTCCTTCGGAGCTATTGCCAACAGAGCGCACTTGGCTCAATCAAGGAATTTCTGGAGATACTTCGGCGGGTTTGCTCAACCGATTGGATGTGTTGGACGAAACTCAGCCGGAAACGATCTTGGTGATGATTGGCATTAACGACCTGATCCGGGGGGTGGGGGATCGGACAATTTTGGCAAACCAGCGACAGATTATCCGCTATCTGCGACGGGTTCATCCCCAAGCACAGATTGTTGTGCAGTCGATTTTGCCCCACGGCGGTAAAAAGTCAACCTGGGTGGGACGCGATCGCCTGATTACTATCCCTAACAGTCGCATCCGCCAACTAAACCGACAACTAGGCGCGATCGCTCGTTCGGAATCTGTCAGTTATCTCGATCTCTATCCCCTATTTGCCGATGATACTGGCAATATCCAGCCCGATCTAACGACCGATGGCTTGCACCTAAGTCCCCAAGGCTACGTGATTTGGCGCTATGCGCTTCAATTCTTCATTCAGGTGGAAACAGAACCCAGCAAGCCCTAATTAAAAATTCCTGGCTTTGACTTTGCTGGGTAACGCCAGCTGAGCCTCCAGGCATTTTATGATCGACGAGGAGAAACACCAGAATGAGAGAGGAAACAGCTGCATGGATACAAAAGCCTTTAAACGGTCATTACATAGTTCTGAGAACTACCATCGCAAGGGGTTTGGTCACGAAGCGGAAGTCGCTGGTGTCCTCAAATCCGAGTATCAAAGCCATCTCATTCAGGAAATTCGGGAAAATAACTACACCCTGAAACGGGGTGATGTCACCATCCGGTTAGCCGAATCGTTTGGTTTTTGCTGGGGCGTCGAGCGAGCTGTGGCAATGGCTTATGAAACCCGCCAGCACTTCCCTAGCGATCGCATTTGGATTACCAACGAAATTATTCACAACCCTTCTGTGAATCAGCGCTTGCAGGAGATGAACGTAGGATTTATCGCACTACACGAAGGCGAGAAAGACTTCTCCGTTGTCGATGCTGGTGATGTGGTGATTTTACCAGCGTTTGGTGCCAGCGTTCAGGAAATGCAGCTGCTCAACGACAAGGGTTGCAAGATTGTGGATACAACCTGTCCTTGGGTTTCTAAAGTTTGGAATACTGTCGAAAAGCACAAGAAAAAAGCTTACACCTCGCTCATTCATGGCAAATACAACCACGAAGAAACCGTCGCTACCAGTTCTTTTGCTGACAAGTATTTGATCGTGCTGAATTTGGCACAAGCTGAGTATGTCTCTGACTACATTCTCAATGGCGGTAATCGCGACGAATTTATGACAAAATTCAGCCGCGCTTGCTCAGATGGATTCGATCCCGACACCGATTTAGAGCGGATTGGCATTGCGAATCAAACCACCATGCTCAAGAGCGAAACCGAGCTAATCGGCAAGCTATTTGAGCGCACCATGATGAGAAAGTATGGTCCAAGCGAGTTGAACGAGCATTTCCAAAGCTTCAACACCATCTGCGACGCCACTCAAGAGCGACAAGATGCCATGTTTCAGCTAGTAGATGAAAAGCTAGATGTCATGGTGGTGATTGGGGGCTTCAATTCTTCCAATACGACGCACTTACAAGAAATCGCCATTGAGCGGAAAATTCCTTCCTATCACATCGATAGTGCCGAGCGAATTGGCCCTGGCAATCGCGTGGAGCATAAGCCTCTGGGTGGCAATTTGGAAGTTCAAGAAAATTGGCTACCGGCTGGTCCTATTGTGGTAGGAATTACTTCTGGAGCCTCAACTCCCGATAAGGTGGTGGAGGATACGATCGAGAGGATTTTTGAGCTGAAAGTGGCGGCGGTGGTTTAACAAAATAGGGAATGAATTAGTTGTGAGTTTTAAGTTTTGAGTTTTGAATTGAAGAGATCAAAACTCAAAACTTTCAGCTTTTGTCTGCACCATCCGAAACTGGGGAAGCATCGTTGAACTGCTGCTGGTTGTAGTGGTAAAGCGTGCGGATGGGGTAGGGAATGTTAATGTCAGCGCGATCGCAAGCTTGTTTGAGCGCGATCATCACCTTGGTTCTAGTCCGGCGCACATCTACTTTGTGCGGCGATGTCCAATAGCGCACGACCAAGTTAATTGAGCTATCACCAAAGCTCAGTCCATCCACTTCCGGTGCGGGTTTCGATAAGACGCCCTGGACTTCAGACACGGCTTTGAACAGAGTTTCAATGGCGTAGGGTAAAGGTGTATGGTAATCGACGCCAATTTCCAAATCCGTCCGGCGGTGGGGCATCGCCGTCAGCACTTGCACCGGACTCGTGAATACTATTGCATTTGGCACGACGATGCGCTCTCCCTGATAGGTGACAATTTGGGTGGAGCGCAGGGAGATTTCTTCAATCGTGCCCTCAAAACCGTTTACAATCACTTGATCCCCCAACCGAAACGGTTCCTGCAACAGCAGCAGCACTCCCGCCAGAAAATTTTTGAATATATCTTGAAAGGCGAAGCCAATCGCTACCGAACTGAGTCCTAGCAAACCAATGATGTCGCCCAGGCGCAAGTCTGGGAAGGCAACAACACAGGCAAAAAGAGTCCCCACCACCCAGGTTCCTACAAAACCAGTCTGCACTAGCAGCACTCTCAGCGATGGGTTTTTCAGGGCACGTCTGCCAACGCTGCTGACGATCTTCCGAACCAGATTCGCTCCGTACCGGGTTAAAAAGAGGATTGCGATCCCCATCAAAATTCCCGGTAGTGCCTCGATAGTTTGACCCATCAGGTTTAACAGGCTCTGTTGGATTTCTTTGATCAAAGCAGCCATAGGCAGGCGAAAGGGATCATCTTAGCTTTTGCCAGAATATCAAATATCTCAAAGCCGAGCGGTTTTTTCGCTTGTGGTTTGGCGTGAGCGATCGCTATTTGGTTGACTCTCTTCGGACGCCCAGTGTGTTGCACAACACCCGCAAACAGGAAGTCGCTGGCGATCGCTCCCACCGCATCACCTGACTTCCCAGAAGCTAGCACCTCTACAAATGTGGCTTTAGTAAAGCATTTGGCAGCTTTGTAACGGAATGTTAAGCAAAATTTATTAAAAATGATTGCGATTTGTTGATGCAGTTGCTAAGGTGTGCTTAAGAGTTGCTTCTGGTCAATGCTCGTATTTTAGGAGACGTGCCATCCATGCTCTACATCACACTTGGCTTTTCACCAATTCACTGATTGCAGAATTGCCTGAAACTGTATTTCTCGCTCCGGCTCTACACCAATCTTGCTAGACGGCGGAGGAATCCCTTTGTTTCACGATTCAAAACGCATTTCTCAATTTCATCTGGTTACAAACTCGTGTTCCCCTTACGTACTGCCAGTCCAACTCTTATTTAGCTGAAGTTTTCCGGAAAGACATTTCTCAGGTTTGTGTACAAAAATGGGGTTCCCTGCAAGAATTCTGAGAAATGTCTTGCTCCCAACAGTTCAGTTCAACTCATCTCTAATTACGAGTTACTGTTTTCCTCACTGCGTGCTTGGAGGATGCTACCTCTACTTGCACACCTCTACTCGGCACTAGCTTTTGTCAGCGCGGTGAGACCTCAACTGGAGAAGGTTTTAATGAATATTCAAGGAAAGACAGCTCTGATTACCGGAGCTTCCCGTGGAATTGGGCGAGCGATCGCTCTTGAACTAGCACAACAAGGAGCCAAACGCCTCTTGCTGGTGGCACGCGACGCAGATCGTTTAACAGAAGTCGCTACCCAAATCGAGGCACTTGGCGTAGAAGCCGCGATCCTGCCTTTGGATCTGGCTCAGATAGTAGAAGTGAATATAGCGATCGCCCAAGCTTGGCGAGATTATGGCCCGATTCATCTGCTAGTCAACTGTGCAGGAGTTGCACACCAAGCACCCTTCTTGAAATCTCAACTGCCAGATGTGCAGCAAGAAATCGCCATTAATTTAATGGGAATGTACACCATGACTCGTCTGGTGGCTCGACGCATGGCAACCCAACGGGAAGGAACCATTGTGAACGTTTCTAGCTTGATGGGCAAGATTGCCGCGCCGACGATGGCGACTTATTCAGCCACCAAGTTTGCAATTGTGGGATTCACCCAAGCCTTGCGCGGCGAACTTGCTGACTACAATATCCGGGTAATGGCTTTGCTGCCATCTTTGACCGACACTGACATGGTGCGAGAATTAAACTGGTTTCGCTGGGTAGTGCCCACGACTTCTCAGAAAGTCGCTCAGGCACTCGTCATCGGACTGCAAAAGGAATCACCGGAAATTTTGGTGGGATGGCAAAGTCATTTAGCCGTCTGGTGCAACCGCATTGCGCCTTGGCTGCTAGAGAAGGTTTTACTGCTGGCAGCACCCCTGTCGAAGTATAAGCAAAAGCGCTATCTCAGACTCGGAGAAGCTGGAGTAAGTTCGCGTTAAAGTCGGTTGTCAACAGGGGAATCTGATTCCATACGCGCTGTAGAGACGGGATAACTCTTGTCTCTTCAGCCCTAAACTAAAGTTTGGGCTAAGACAGCCATGAAGTAAGAGAAGGTTGCACAAAAGAGCGATTGCGTGTTTTTGATGGGGATGCGATCGCGCTGGCTTGCAATCAACAAAAATCAAATACCAACGAACAAATCGAAGATGACCAAATGACCCAAGATGAACCCATAGAACCAAAGCTTCTACGCTACTCCAATCCCCCCTCCTCCTCCGATCCCCCCTCCTCGCTTGCGGGGAGGGGGTTAGGGGGTGGGGTTCCGGGACAATCTTGGCAAACGTCGCCCCAACTCTGGGAAAAGCTCAAGCCACTGGGTCGCCAAATGCGTCATCAACCTACTCCAGCAGAAGAGAAACTTTGGCAGAGTTTAAGAAATAAGCAACTGTTGGGTTGCAAGTTTCGCCGTCAGCATTCAATCGATCGTTTTATTGTTGATTTTTACTGTAATGAAGCGCAGTTAGTGGTGGAGGTGGATGGAGAAATTCATGACTTCACTCAGGAGGAAGATGCGATCCGTCAGAAGTTTTTGGAGAGTCTGGGGTTGCGGGTTCTGCGGTTTAGGAATGAGGTGATTTTGAGTTCAATTGATGGGGTGCTGGAAGAGATTGCGGGTTGGTTGCAGGGATAGAACCCCACCCCCAACCCCCTCCCCGCAAGCGAGGAGGGGGCTAAGAGGGAGATGGGTGCGATCGCGTGAATGTGTGGGGAATGCGATCGCTTTTAAGCATCCGGATCGATACCCAATTCCCGGAGTTTCGCCGCCAATTGTTCCACCCTAGCTTGCGCCAATTCCTTTTGCTGTCGTTCCTCTTCGGCGGTAGCTTGCGCCAATTCTTTTTGCTGTCGTTCCTCCTCGACGGTAGCTTGCGCCAATTCTTTTTGCTGCCGTTCCTCCTCGGCTTGTCGCTGTACTTCTATAGCAACTTCTTCGGGTATTGGTAGTAACTGCCCTTCAGTGGTAAAGAAGCGTAGCTTTCTTTGATGGATACCTAGATATAACTCTAACTGCTGACTCCACAGCCACCCTTGGGGATTGGGTTCTATCGGCTGGTACTGACCGCCTACTAGATGAAAACCAGCAAATTCTAGCGTTACCGGGTGGAACCAGAAATAATCGGGCGTGCGAAGAATATCTTGATAAATTTGTTTCTTCACTCCCCGGTCTACGTCCGCCGTACTATTAGAGAGAATTTCTACAATTACATTCGGATACTTGCCGCTTTCTCCCCAAACAACCCAACTTTTGCGGGGACGGCGTTCGGTTCCCAGCACTACGAAAAAGTCAGGGCCTCGAAAATCCCGCGATTTAATTTGATCTTCACTGTAGTAAATTGTCAGATTCCCGCTGACATAGAAGTCATTACGGTTACGCCACCACCATTCTAAGGATGTGATGAGCGCATCCATCTGCTGTCGATGCAAGTCACTTTCCAAAGGCGGTTCGTCACTCCATAAATCAGTAGGTGGAATGACAATATCTTCCCATGTGTCGTCTGGGATATTCAAATCTTGAGCGAGAGACATGGCAATGGGGGCGTTAATGCTATGAGTCTATCGTAGCGAGGGAAGAGGGAGCGATCGCAAGTAAGGTATCTGAGATTAGCAATCTGCTTTTTGCTTGATTTTCTGGCTATAACTTATGCCTCTAATGGTTCCATCAAGCCGCGCCTTACTGCCTCACTCATTGCTTGGGCTTTCCGTAACAAGCCTTCTTCGTAAACCTGCATCAGCGCTAGTAACTCGGAACGTTCTGTTTGTGTAAGTGTCCCAGCTTGTTGTCTGTCCAACAGTCTACTCAGACTTTGGTCTCGATCCGGTTCCATCTGAAGCTGTGCTAAAGCCATCACTTCATCGTTAGATAAAGCTGATACTGGTTTAATTGCTTCCGACTGTAGACCAAGTGGTGATAGTGAAAGCTCAATTGTATCTGCCAGGACATCAGCGACATCTCGGCTGTTTAGTTGTGCTAGTCGCTCAGCTCTACGATAAACCTCATCTGGCAGGGTAACAGTGACTTGGGTACTCATAAGAATATTGTGTGTAAAAGTTTTCTTTATTGTGGCAGAGGAGAGCGATCGCGCTTGCAGTGTAGGGAATGCGATCGCGTGAATGTGTGGAGGATGCGATCGCGCGTTTGGTGTGAGGAATGCGATCGCTCTCCTCTGCCGTATCTTCAATTAACCGCTATTGCACCTGCCAAACCTTAATGGTTTTATCATAACCACCGCTAACGAGAGTTTTTCCATCAGGACTGAAAGCAACTGACTCAACATAGGATTGATGCCCAGAAAGTGTGCCGATTTCTAGTCCAGTTTGCAAATCCCATAGTTTAATGTTTTTGTCATCACTACCACTAGCAAGTATTTGACCATTAGGACTGAACGCCACAGATGTCACCTTGTCAGTGTGACCGCTAAGAGAACGAATTAGCTGTCCTGTTTGCCCGTTCCATATCATGATGTTATGGTCTTTACTACCACTAGCTAAAGTATTACCTTGAGGACTGAAGGCAACAGCACGAACACACCTTTGATGACCCTCTAAGGAGCTAATTTCTTCTCCTGTTTTCCAGTCCCAGAGCTTGATAGTTTGATCGCAACTTCCACTGGCGAGAACCTTACCATCTGGACTAAAAGCAAGCGATTTAACATGATTGGATTGGTGATTGAGGGTACGTAGTTCCATACCTGTTTTCCAGTCCCAGAGTTTAATAGTCTTGTCGTGACTACCACTCGCGAGGATTTGACCATCTGGACGGAAAGCAACCGAAAGAACCTGTTCTGAATGTCTCATAGGGAGAGTCTGGATTTCTTTCCCAGTCTTCACGTCCCAGACTCTAAGCTGTTATGCATTTAAATAGGGTATAATGGAAAGCTTAATTAAGTCAAATGAGTGCAGAAATGCCAGCGAAGAATCATCTCAATGCAGAGCAACTAAAGAAACTACACTCAGCCTTAAAAAAGG